>DEYT01000015.1:1325-12389 GCA_002364975.1 Opitutia bacterium UBA3151
GCCGTTAGTCCGACCGTATTCCGATACATTGACTGGTTGATAACCGTGCCACTTCAAATCGTAGAATTTTATCTCATCTTAACCGCAGTAACTAAAGTTGATGCTAGGGTGTTTTGGAAGTTATTGTTAGGTTCCTTGGTCATGCTTATAGGAGGTTATGTTGGGGAAACCAATGAAGCCTACCAAACCCAAGGCTTTGTTGTAGGTATGGCTGGCTGGATTTACATTATTTGGGAAATATTCAAAGGTGAAGCTTCTCAACTTAATGAAAACAGTGGGAATGCTGCTAGCCAACAAGCTTTCAAAACAATTCGTGCGATTGTAACTTTTGGCTGGGCTATATATCCTATCGGTTACTACATGGCTTATCTTGGTGCAGGAGCAGGTGATGTTGACATGGACACTTTAAACATTGTGTACAACCTCGCGGACTTAATTAACAAAGCTGCATTTGGACTTGCAATTTGGGTTGCTGCAGTCAGCGATAGCGAAACAGCATAATTGAGCCTTCACGGCCAATTGGCATGGATTTAACCAACAATGCCTTGAGTCGTCTAAACAGACGACTCAAGGATTGTTTTTTTAATGACGAGACCCTTCGTTCGTTTGTTGACGATGGGTACTTTTGGTCTGGTCAAGGTTTCCGTGGGCAACTATCGATGCGGGCAGGAACCTGTTTTAACTTACCAGAAGAACATTTGCTAGAAATTGCTCTTTTTACCGAGCTACTACACAACGCCAGCCTAGTTCACGATGACATTGTTGACAGTGATCATGAAAGAAGAGGGCAACAGACAGTTTGGCATAAGTATGGCCTTTCAAAGGCACTTCTTGTTGGTGACCTTTTAATCGCTAAAGCGTTCGAAATCGCTTCTTCATCTGCAATTGATTCCAGTATAAAATCCAAATGGACCTTAAGTTTATCGAACGCTGTTTCGGTTGCTGTTCGGGGAGCATTGTGTGAACTGGATTTTAAGTTGTCTGAAACTGATGACCTTTTTTCTAGGTATCTTAGTATGGCTTACGATAAAACTGGAGTAATGTTTACTCTACCGATATCTTGTGTCGGACAAGCTGCTCGCTTAGAAGATGCTGAAATAAAAAAACTAACTGAGGTTTTTGCCAAGCTTGCGGTCGCTTACCAGATTCGAGACGACGAGGCGGATTATTTAGGAAATAAAACCGGGCGAGCCACCATGTCTGATATTGTTAACGATCGACCCAATTTGTATTATCTTCTTTCCAAAAGTGAAGAGCATGCTCCCGATCTCTTTAAGCATGCCTCGCATTTCCACGAAAAATTAATTAATGAGGCTGAAGTTGGCTTGGAAGCTTTCCCGAATAGCCTGACCCTCATGACTCGTGAATTAGTATTACCATTTGTACAGCTTACTAAAAGCCCTGACCCCTCTTGTAATTTGGCTTGTTAAAAATGATTGGGCCGAGTTTCCCTGAAGATTCAACTTCAAAGCAAGATAAACAAAATACAGCTGAAACCCCATCCAAAAAATCCATTATTGTGGGTGCTGGATTCGGGGGTCTGGCGATGGGACTTAGGCTTCGCAGGCTTGGGTATGAGGTAACTATAATCGACAACAACCCAATGCCGGGTGGCAGGGCACAAGTTTACCGAAAAGAAGCCTACAAGTTTGACGCCGGGCCCACTGTAATCACCGCTCCGTTCCTTTTTGACGAACTATTCCAGCTTTTTGGAAAAGACCGGAAAGACTATGTTGAGTTTTTACCCGTGGAGCCATGGTATCGTTTTGAATTTGCAGATGGAGAGAGGCTTGATTACGGGGGAATATTGGAAGATACCATTGCTGAAATTGACAGGGTTTCTCCAGGGGAAGGGAGTGGATATCAAAATTTGGTTAGGTTTTCCAAACGAATATTCCAAGTTGGCTTCGAAAAACTAGCCGATCAACCTTTTCACCGCTTTGGGGTAATGCTTAAACAAGTGCCCCCATTACTTGCCCTTAAAAGTTACCTGTCTGTATATACCTTAGTTTCAAAGTTCCTCAAAGACGACCGCCTTCGCCGTGCATTTAGTATTCACCCCTTGCTTGTTGGTGGAAATCCGATGCAAACTACTTCAATCTATTGCCTTATCCATTACTTGGAAAGAAAATGGGGTATATGGTTCCCTAGGGGAGGAACCGGAGAACTGGTTAAGGCATTGGTGAAATTATCTGAAGAAGTAGGAATCAAGTTCGAACTCAATAGCCAAGTGGACAAGGTTCTGGTAGAAAATGGTCGAGCCTGTGGCATTCAGTTTTCTAACGGCGAGAAGAGAAACTCCCATTTGGTTGCCTTTGATGCTGATCCACCCAAGGTTTACCGTAAACTTATAGATTCAACTCACCGAATGAAGTGGACGGATTCTAAACTGGACAACCTAGCTTATTCTATGGGCTTGTTTGTTTGGTATTTTGGTACCACGAAGGCATACCCTGATGTTCAGCATCACACCATTATTATGGGGGAGACTTTTAAAGAGTTGCTCGCTGAGATCTACAAACAAAAAGTTCTTTCAGATGATTTAAGCCTGTACCTTCACCGGCCTGCAGCAACCGATGCTACCATGGCACCAGAAGGGGGGGATGCTTTTTATGTCCTTGCTCCTGTGCCTAATAAAAAAGCCCAAGTCAATTGGAAGGAAGCTGGTGAAAAAGTCCGCATGCAAGTTCAGAAGCAACTTCAAGATTCCTTACTTCCAAGACTGGATGAATATCTTGATATTTCCTTTTTTGTAACCCCCGATGACTTTGAAGATAAATTCAACACGCTTTGGGGGAGTGGGTTTTCGATTGCCCCCCTTTTTACCCAGTCTGCCTGGTTCCGCTTTCACAATAAGTCCGAAGAATTAGAAGACCTTTACTTTTGTGGTGCAGGTACCCATCCGGGTGCAGGCTTGCCTGGCGTTGTTTCTTCAGCCAAAGTAGTTGAAAAGCTTGTTCCTCCCTCGCGTGCAGAAGACGAGGAAGCCTTTCAGCAGCTCTTTCGTTCTAAGAGTCGAACCTTTTCACTTGCGTCCTTTCTGCTTCCCAAGGAAAGAGCTGAAGCCATCTTTAGGCTTTATTATGTTTGCCGAACTTTAGACGATTGGGCGGACGAAGGACAGGAACATAAACTCCGGGATGCGATGGCGTGTTGGAACGAGCATAAACCACATCCGCTTCTTGATCACTACAGGTTCCTGCAAGCGCGTTGGGGACTGGCTTCCTTACCCATGACTGAACTCATGGAAGCGATGATTCAGGAACAGAATGGGGTGGCCATGAAAACCGAGGCTGAATTACTTGCATACTGCCATGGGGTTGCCGGTACCATAGGGTTGATGACCTGCCCGATATTTGGGGTAACCGATAAGAAGGCACTGAAACATGCCGATGACTTAGGCATTGCTATGCAGTTAACCAATATTTGCCGTGATGTTTGCGAGGATGCAAAAAATGGCCGAATTTATCTGCCCGCAGAGTGTTTTAAATCTCCTATCTCTCATCCTGATATCCTGCAAAACAATTCAAACGGAGTTTTGAACGAGATTAATTCGATCAAAAAGAGAATTCTGATGGAAGCAGACCGTCGTTATACAAGTGGTGAACAGGGTATTTGCTACCTTCCCTGGCGGATGCGCATCGTGGTCCGCTGGGCAAGCAGAATGTATCGCGAGATTGGTAAATTAATCCAGAAAAATCCTGACTTATTCCATGATAAGCGTGCAGTAGTGAGCGGTTTGAAAAAGCTCAGCATCTTGATTCCCTGCCTCATAAAGTCCATTTTTAATTGACCTGTGATGAACTATTTTGAATTCCTAATGGCATTCGTAGGAGTTCCCCTAGTTATCATTTTATTGATTGCATTCCGGAAAGGAAAATTAACCCAGTTTAACATTTCGGGCATTCTTGTACTTAGCCTAATCGCGTTAGTTTATACCACCCCTTGGGATAACTACCTTATCTTTCGCGGCGTTTGGACATACCCCCCGGATGCCGTTGTCGGTAAGCTTGGCTATGTTCCCTTGGAGGAATACGGATTTATGATCCTACAGACTTGGCTCGCGGGTGTTATTTTTGCACTGCTTCCATTTTCCAGGGAAATCACGGCCCTTCAATTTTATCCGCTTGCCTCCTTGCCTGCTTTTTTTCTGGGTGCTCTTGGATGTGTTCTCCTAATGAGTAAATCAGGTACCTATGCCGGGCTCATTTTAGTATGGGCATGCCCGCCACTTGCCCTTCAATGGTCTCTTGGACTCAAAGCCTTGATTAGTACTTTCAAATTGTGGTTTGTACCCTGGGTACTCCTGACTATGTACCTTTGTTTGGCTGATGCTTTCGCCATTTCCAAAGGTATTTGGTCACTCAATCCAGAAACTCGTAGTGGGTGGGACCTTGGGAATTTACCAGTTGAAGAAGCTTTGTTCTTCACTCTTACTAATTTGTTCGTGATCCAAGGACTCTGCCTATGGCATGCATGGAGGAAAGCTCAGTTATGAAATGGATCGAATGGGGCCCCGTTCCCTTCAATGGAACCGCACGGGAGGATATCCCGCCTTCCTTTGCAAAGGGTTTGCATACCCTTAGCATTAGCCTTCTTTTACCGATGGGAATTCTTGGCTACATGAGTACGGATTGGGCCCTGGCGTGGCAACTTCTCCCCCTATACCTGAGTCTATTCATATTCGGAATGCCTCATGGTGGAGCGGATCATCTTTTGCTCTGGGGTATGGTGAAGAAAAGTCCGCTTGGATTTAGGATTGTGACCCTGCTGGCTTATCCGCTTTTGTCGATTGTTTATTTAGTGTTCTGGAATTTTCAGCCGGTTCCTTCCGCGATCTTCTTTTTGGCCCTAACTATTTTTCACTGGGGCCAAGGGGACAGGTACCTAAGCATTAAGCTTCACCGTGCTCAGTATCTGGTTCGATCCAAGTCGCTCTCTTGGCTTCACATCTTTACTCGAGGGAGTCTACCCATTTTACTCCCTGGCTTCCTGGGGAACGAAACCTACCGATTATTTCTCGAGTCCATGGTCAGGCAGGGTGGTGGATCGGAGCAGAATTTAGAATGGATCACGCAAAATCAAATTCTCTTTCTTATAGTTCCCTTGCTTCTGATCGGGTTTCAAATAATCGGCTCACTTTTAAAGCATACGCAAGAGGAACGAGTTGCCTTTTGCACCGAACTGTTGGAGTCAGCATTTCTTTTTATTTGGTTTCTTTGGGTCCCCCCATTATGGGCACTTGGAACCTATTTTGCCCTTTGGCACAGCTTGCGGCATGGATTGCGAATTCTTTGGATGGATCAAGCAGGAAGAAAAGATCTTCTCGGTGGACATTTCCTCCGAATAAAAGGCAGATGGCTTCAACTTACTTCATTAATGACTGTTCTTGCTCTCTTGGGGCTTTGGTTGATTCTTTCGATGCCCCTTTATTTTCGAGGTATTCAATTGGACTGGCTTGGGAAGGCTATGTTAGGTATCTCTATATTGACCCTTCCTCACACCGTGGTGGTTTGTTTAATGGATCGTTTCCAACTAAGAAAATGATAGAGCCACGGGGAATTAATTTTGTTGGATGAGCTCCTGCTGCTTGGCCAAGGCTTTACGAAATACATCTAGTCTTTCCTTAAAGTATTCCTTTTGAGCCAGGTTTCTCTTCTCATGAGGATCATTGCGTAAATTGTACAGCTCTTCACCATCGGGCCATTTGCCGTACCGCCAGTCTTGGTTGCGGAGGGCATAGCCAAGGTTTTGGGGGCCACGTGTGACCACACTGTAAGCATATTTTCTTTTCCCGAGCCTTTCTGGTTTTCCAAGTAGTGGTCGGAGGGAGGTACCCTGTAAATGATTGGGGGCTTCCAGACTGGCTAGGTCGGCGAGGGTGGGGTAGATATCGATCAGTTCCACCATGGCCTCCGAAGTGGCACCGGATTTGGATATGCCGGGGGACCGTACAAGGAAGGGAACTTTTGCTCCGATATCAAAAAGAGTGACTTTACCCCATATAAAATGGTCTCCCAAGTGATAACCATGGTCAGAAGTGAAGATGATGATGGTGTCTTCCCATAGACCATTTTTTTTGAGACCGTCCAGTACCAAACCAAGTTGGGCGTCGATGAAGCTGATACAGGCATGGTAGGCCTGCATGTATTCTTTTCGAAGGATGTGGTTCTCCTTGCTGAACTGAAAGCCAAAGGCCTCGTATCGTTTAGAGAGGGCGGACGGGGGTAGGAAATCCCACATATTGGGACGATCGGTTTGGTAGCGAATCCTTTCGTAGGGATAAAGATCAAAGTACTTGTTGGGAGCAAGGAAGGGGACATGTGGTTTTTGCAAACCTAAGGCGATAAAAAAAGGTTTTTCACCGTAGGTCTTTTCTTCCATCCAACGGAGGACTTGGCGGGCATTCTTGCCGTCCTTGTGCTGGGCATCGGTGAGTCCGCTTCGTCCACGACCTGGGGGGGTCTGGGCGTCAAGTTTTGCGGAAACCAGTTTTTTGAGCTCTTTCCATTTTTTCTTGTTTGCTTGCTTTTCGATCGAGCCGTGTTCGGCCTCGAACTTTAAGCGAGCCTCGTGTACCACTGCGAGTTCATCATTGTCGAAGCGTATAGATTTGTGCCAGGCAATCTCTCCATGATCACTTTTGGTGTTATGAAAGACCTTGCCCACGCCCGCGGTCCAATACCCATTCTCCTTGAAGAACTGAGGCATGGAAACGGTACCCGGTCGGGTTTTCCGGATGTCGAAGGTATTGTTGAGAACCCCGGTGCTTTGCGGGTACAAACCACTGAGGAAGGATGCTCGGGAGGGACCGCAGACAGGATATTGGCAAAAGGCCCGATTGAAGGTAACTGATTCCTCGGCAAGGCTGGTAAGGTTTGGAGTGTTGATGAGCTGGTATCCGGAGCTGGAAACATGGGTATTGAGATCATCGCAGACTACAAAGAGGATATTCTTTCGTTTGGGCTTTACCGCTTTCGGAGAAACTGAAGGAATGAAACCTGGCCTGTAGGGTTTGGCTTTCTGTAAGTTCCCATTGCCTGGAATCCATTTGTATGAACCTTCCTTTACGAACAGGTCCCGTTTGGCGTTTAGTTTTTTGGCCTGAGCGGCGAATTTATTGGGGGCGAAAGATGCTAGACGGTGCTTGATCTTAGCGTATTTATTTTCTCCGGCAAGGTTGTTCCATTCGTTGGGATCTTTATTGAGATCATAGAGTTCCTCACCATCCTCTCCGTATCGGATGTAGCGCCAATCGCGGTTGATGATAGCATATTCTCCCGGATGCATATGGGGAAGAAAGACGGAGCGATCCTTTGCTTGATCCGGGGCAGCTAAGGTAGATGCGATGGAAGTTCCTTCCAGTTTTTGTTTGGTTTGTGGAAGTCCGCACAATTCTTGGAAGGTCGGAAACATGTCAATGAGACTGACGGTGACATCAGTGGTCTGATTTTTGACCACTCCCGGACCAGACCAGATGAAGGGTACATTGGAGGTTCTTTCCCAGAGGGTGTGCTTCCCCCAGTCTCCTTTTTCGCCAAGATGATATCCATGATCACTCCATAGAACGACGATGGTGTTCTTTGCGTAGGGGCTTGCTTCGAGGGCGTCAAGGACACGACCAATCATGGCATCGGCATAACTGATACTTGCAAGGTAGCCATGAATGGCATCATCCCATGCATCGAGGGACTGCAGTTTTTGAAGAATGCGGGATCGTGCGGTTTTCATTTTTTTGATCTTCTCGGGAAGATCGACCAGGTCATCTTCTTTGAATGGGGGAAGTTCCATTTTTTCGGGATCATAAAGATCAAAATATTTTTGTGGGCAATAATTGGGGTAGTGGGGGGCATAAAGTCCGACGGCTAGGAAAAAAGGCTTCTCGTGCTGCTTCTTCAATAGTTCAACCGCCCAGTTCGTGCGCTTGGTGTCGGCCATGTCCTCTTCTTTCTCGTTGGGGATGCCGGCCCATTCGAGAAACATGCCACCCGTGATTTCCTCTCCTCGGTTGTAGATGCTAGCGGGAAAAGTTTTAGGAAAAGGTGTCTCTTCGCTCCATGAATTCATCGGCCATCCGGTTTCCCTTTGCACGGGGTTCCGTAGAAAGAAGTGAGTCCAGTCCCTTACATCGATGGCACCGGCTGGATGATGAAAAAGTTTTCCGGCTCCATAAGTTAAGTACCCGGCCTTGGCAAAGCTAGTCTGGAGGGATTCAATCTCGGGGTGATCCACAAAGTAGGTTGCACTTTGGTAGCAACCGGTGGTAGAGGCAAACTGGCCGGAAAAGATCGCCGCCCGACTCGGAGCACAAAAGACCCCAGCTGTGTGTGCGTTGCTGAAGTTAACTCCGCTCTTGGCAAGCTTGTCGATGTTTGGGGTAATGGCCCGTGGGGTCTTGCCAAGACAGCCGATCCAATCGTTCATGTCATCTACCGCAAGGAAGAGGACATTGGGTTTTTCTTTGGCAAAAGCCAGAAAGGGTAGAAGGGGTAGAAGAGTGAGAAGAAATAATTTTTGAATCGTTGATTTTGGTATGGAATTCTCGAGAGACCCCAAAAGTTTATCGAGTAAGAAACAACCATTACTCTTTATCTTGTAAACGGACAGGTGTATTGAATTCATTATGAATAAAGCAATTGTAGTTTTTGTAGGCTGTTTTTTCTCTATGCTCCTCTGGGCAGATTCTGGTTTAGTGAAACCAAATATTTTGATTTTGTACGCGGATGATCTTGGTTATGGCGATCTCAAAATCCTGAATCCCAAATCAAAAATTCCTACACCCAACTTGGAAAAACTAGCAAAGGAGGGCATGATTTTCACTGATGGTCATTCCTCCTCGGGAATCTGTACCCCCAGTCGCTATGCCCTGCTCACGGGCAGGTATCATTGGCGCAAATTTCATGGAATCGTCAATTCTTTCGGAAATTCCGCTTTCGACGCAGACAGGCTTACCATGCCTGAGATGTTGAAAGAGTGTGGCTTTGCCACCGCTGCGATCGGAAAATGGCATCTCGGATGGAATTGGGATGCTATTAAAAAGCCTGGGGCCAAACCAATAAAGCAAGGCAAAAGGTCCGGATTTAGTCCGGATGCCTTCGACTGGTCCAAATCCATACCTAATGGTCCGCTTGATCATGGTTTCGATTACTACTTCGGTGATACCGTCATTAACTTCCCTCCCTATTGTTGGATTGAAAATGATAAGGTGGTCGATGTCCCGGACACGATGATGGATACATCCAAATGGAAAGAGATTAAGGAGGGTGGGTGGGAATGCCGCCCGGGTCCAATGTTTTCCGGTTGGGATCCTTATGAGAACATACCGACCACCACCCAAAAGGCAGTCGAATATGTTAAGAAGCAAGCCAAGAATGATAAACCATTTTTTCTCTTCTTTGCCTTTCCCTCCCCACATGCCCCAATTATTCCCAACGATGAATTTGACGGGAAATCAGATGCAGGACCCTATGGAGATTTTGTTTTTGAAACTGATGATGCCTGTGGCCGAATTCTCAAGGCACTGGATCAGAGCGGGCAAGCAGAGAATACAATCGTTATCTTTACTGCAGATAATGGACCCGAAAAGTATGCTTACAGACGAGACGAAGTCTTCGATCACTGGTCCGCCGAGCCTTTTCGAGGATTGAAGCGAGATATTTACGAAGGTGGACATCATGTGCCTTTCATTGTCAAATGGCCTGGTTTGACCAAAGCGGCGAGTGCTTGCGACAATCTGGTCTCTCAGATCGACTTCATGGCTACATTTGCTTCGGCTTTGGACTATCCTCTTCCCCGAAATGCGGCCGAGGATTCTCACAATCTTTTGCCCTTGCTAAAGGGAAAGAAGGTAACCCCCCGAAAAGCCCACATTCACAATACAAGGACGGATGCTTGGGCCATTCGTGTGGGAGAATGGAACTTGATTGAAGGGAAGTCAGGATATCATTCAGGTCGGATAAATACATGGGAGGGAAAACGAAATTATCCGGCGGATGATAATGATTTGGTCGAACTCTATCACTATGCAAAGGATATAAGTCAGCGAAATAATTTGGCGAAGAAATTCCCCAAGAAAGTAGCCCTTTTGCAAGAGGAGCTGCAAGTTGCAAGAGAGCGTGGCTTTACCGCCCCCAGACTTTTAAAATAACGCCGAATTCTTGAAGCTATTTTTGTGCGTAAACCCAACCGTGACCTTGCGGAATTTTATCAATAGATTTTGTATTCTTGGGAATCTCTTTGATGGGGACCAGAGTCTTCACCCATTCTGCATGCTTTGTGGATAGTTGACTCACGATTTTTGGGTTTTTTGAAGCGACATCTTTCTCTTCTTTCGGGTCGGACTTGAGGTCGAACAATTGCCAAGGGTCTGTAGCGTACTTCTTGTAAAGCCTCCATTTCTTCCAGCGCACGGCAATGAGCTGCCTCCTTTCAGCGTCTCCGGGCTCGTTGTTAAGCCAAAAAAGATATTCGTGAGGCTCTCCTCTGTTTTTACCAGTGAGATAGGGGATCAGATTTACCCCGTCACAATGCTTGGGGATGGGGAGACCAGCTACGGATGCAATGGTGGAGTAAAAGTCGAAGTTGGCAATTTGTTTGTGATAGTCCTTGCCTTGAGGAACAAGGCCAGGCATCGAAAAAATAGTCGGCACCCGCACCCATCCCTCCTGCTGCGTGCCAACCCCCTTTCCTCCCCGGTAGGGGGCGGAGGATCCTTCCTCACCGATATTGGCTCCGTTGTCGCTGGAGAATATTATGAGGGTGTTCTTGCGAAGACCATGATTCTTCAATGTTCTTAGGAGCTTACCTATCTGGTCGTCGACCGAAACGATAGCCCCGGCCAATTTGCTTCGCTTTCCTTTGGCATTGGTTCGTTCGGTAAGGCTAGGGGGAGCCTCGTCGTTTTTTGAATGCACCGCTTCGGGAGACCAGTAGAGGAAAAAAGGCCTTGTTTTGTGGCGCTCGATGAAGGTGACGATGTTGTCTCCGTCGTAGTCGGTCAGCCACTGAGTTTTACCATCTTGATTGGTGCAAAAGTATTTCGATCCTTTTTTCTTGGGTGGTTTC
>DEYT01000015.1:12718-13356 GCA_002364975.1 Opitutia bacterium UBA3151
GAGCGACCTCGGCAAAGCCGACTTTGAGTGGCCCTTGAACTTTCGAACCGATGTCCCATTTGCCGATCTGTCCGGTGACATATCCGTTTTCACCCATAAATTTGGCAAGGTTGGGGCGGTCTTCTGGAATGGGCAGCCCTCGAGACATTCCGTACTTGCCAAATCGCTGACCGTACTGACCCATCATCAAGGCACAACGGCTCGGGCAACAGGGAGGATTGGTGATGTAAGACGCGGTAAAGCGTACCCCCTGATTGGCTAATCGATCGATATTCGGGGTGGGGATGTCATCACAGTCATAGCATCCAAGGTCTCCGTAACCAAGGTCATCGATATAGATGAGTACGATATTTGGCTTCTCAGCCGACATTAATCTCAGTCCACTTATGCAGAAAAGTAGCATAGCAAAAAACCACCCGATACGATCGGTGTAGATTTTCATAACTTGAACTTCGAAAGCCCCTGAAAGAGGGTCGGAATTAGAACTTACGATATCTTCCCTTTAAGTGGGGATTGGCTTCGGGCAGGTTGGTCACCTTCATTTTTTTAGCATTCCAATTCAGTCGCTTTCCTGGGAATTGACAGGCGACCACACCGAGGCAGAGCGATTCAGCCAAGGGTCCAGAATAATCAAAGCC
>DEYT01000083.1:0-2211 GCA_002364975.1 Opitutia bacterium UBA3151
GAACCTCGGCCAGGGTGATACATTGTTTGTTCAGTTTCCCAAGGTAAGCTGGGCCCAAGCGATCGGTCGAGTCACGACCCGTGAAGTTGGCAATCCCTGCCTGATGGGAATACAAACCAGTAAGTAAAGAGGCCCGCGAGGGACAACAACGGGCAGAATTGTAATTTTGAGTAAACCGCAGACCATTCTTCGCTAATCGATCTAAGTGGGGAGTCCGGATCTCTCCCCCAAATGAACCAAGGTCAGAGTATCCCATGTCGTCTACTAGAATCACAATTACATTCGGCTTTCCTGCATCTAAAATCTTGAAGCAAAAAAAGAAAACAATGATAAAAAAGGAAATCCGAGTCATCCTTTATTTTCTCCCTGTTTTTAGAAATGAAGTAAAATAAATTCGGAATTCGATCTCTTATTTGTTTCAGTACCTTCAATTATGCCTGCTGAAGAAAACACAAAGAATAATCATCCCGCCAATAGATATGCTTCTATTGCCCTTTGGCTCGCACCACTACTATCTTTAGCTTTGAGCTATTCCGCCTGGAAGTTTGGGGGCTTGGAATCCCCTGCCTCGATAACTCTTGGCATCGCGGTCTGGACTGCACTTTGGTGGATTTTTGAAGCAGTGCCTATACCCGTGGCTTCCCTTCTACCCCTATCTCTGCTTCCGCTCTTTGGAATTCTTGAGCCCAAAGTGGTAGGAGAAAAATACGGGCACCCGCTTGTTCTTCTTTTGCTTGGAGGTTTTCTTCTCTCCAAAGCGATGGAGAAAAGCGGAGCCCATCGGCGGATTGCATTGATGATGGTTAATGCCTGCCCCTCTGGAGAAAAATTTATGATCCTCGGATTTATGGTCGCGACTGCCTTTCTAAGCATGTGGATTTCAAACACGGCAACTACTTTAATGATGCTCCCGATGGCACTTGCCGTGATCCAAAACAGCCAGAACCAGAGCCTTAAAATTCCACTTCTTTTGGGGATTGCCTTCGCGGCTAATGTGGGAGGAATCGGAACTCCCATTGGGACCCCTCCCAACCTCGTTATGATTGGAGCCTACAAGGACCTCGGGTATCCCGAACTCTCTTTTACCGAGTGGATGAAATTTGGAGTTCCAGTAACCATTTCCATGGTTTTAGTCATCTGGCTTTGGTTGAGCCGTGGGGTCAGTGGAAAAGAAAGAATCCGTTTACCTGAACCGGGAAATTGGCGAACCTCCGAAATTCGAACTTTACTGGTCTTCGGACTGACCGCCGTGGCATGGATCACGCGCTCTGAACCATTTGGAGGTTGGAAGGCTTGGCTTGATCTTCCTCAGGCTAATGACGCAAGTGTCGCCTTCGTGGCTGTGATCTTTCTTTTTTGTCTACCCAACGGCGAGAAAAAAGGAGACCGTTTGCTAGACTGGAGAACTGCAAATCAAATACCTTGGGGAATGCTCGTATTGGTGGGTGCGGGACTTTGTCTGGGTGAAGGCTTCAAGCAGTCCGGGCTCAGCACTACCATCGCCAACGTCTTCTCGGGGATTGAGAACCTTCCACTACTTGGCATTCTACTCGGAGTCACCTTGTTGGTCACCTTCCTGACTGAAATGACTAGTAACACCGCAACCACCAATGTCCTGATGCCGATCCTGGGAGCCGCAGCCGTTGCTTCGGAGATAGATCCTATTCTACTCATGATTCCAGCTGCGATGAGTGCCAGCTGTGCCTTCATGCTTCCAGTGGCCACCATCCCAAACGCCGTGGTCTTCGGTACCGGAGAGATTAGTGTGAGCCGAATGGCACGGGAAGGACTCGTTCTCAATCTACTGGGTGCAATCCTGATCAGCTTGATTTGCTACCTCGTACTTCGCTAAAGTCGACCTCGATCAGACAAATCCGCTACCGGAATTAGGAAGCAATGACCCGCTTCAAATCAGAGTCTGCGATCCGATTACAAGTCACGCAACTCCTTAGCCTGCCTCAACATCCGCTGAAATATTGACTTCCATTGCGGAGTAGTCAGAATTCTTTTCCATATGGAAGAAATTGAATTCAAGGATGTCACCGTTCATGCCAAAGCTAATGTCTACTTTGATGGCAAAGTGGTTAGTCACTCCATCATTCACTCGGATGGTTCCAAAAAAACCTTGGGACTAATTTATCCAGGGAGCTATCATTTCAACACGGAACAAGCTGAAAAAATGGAAATTACTTCCGGGAAGTGTAAAGTCCT
>DEYT01000083.1:2599-5173 GCA_002364975.1 Opitutia bacterium UBA3151
AACAGCGGATTCAGCATCGAAGTAAGCGACGAGATATGCGAGTATATTTGCTCCTTTATCTCCTAAGGTATTTTTAAATCGTCTAAGTACCCTCTCATCCAAGGATCTTACTCCCTTCTGCTGGCTGCTTGAATTTTGGATTTCTTACAACTTGGCTTTAACGGTAACTGAGGTCGGGGTGTAGAAGATTGAAAATAACTTTCCACCGATTAATACTTCATTGTTCTTAAAACCTCCGGAAATTAAGTTGGCCTTTATCACGGTAAGGCTTTTATCCATTTTTGGAGATGGAATACTGCTAAGCTTTAATTCACCTGAGAGATAAGCATTTCCATCGATTACCAGAGGCTTTTCCCCGGAAAGGGATAGGATGCCCTTAGTAAAAAGTTCCGCACGAATCAAACCATGCCCCTCCAGACTTCCCCCCGCTTGGATATCCACCCATCTAGCCGATTCAAGAAGCCCACCATTGAGTACGACCTGCCCTCCATCGGATACCCGTAATTCATTATGGGCAGCAACCTTTACCCCCTTTTCCACGGTTAAAGAACCTGCGACTTCAAGAGCCAAGAATCTTGAATTTTTCCCGGCTAAAGCAGAACGGTTCTGACTAATTCTGGCACACCAGTGAGAGTTTGGAGTGCCGCTTTCATGCATGTAGATTTCCCCGGCATTTTCATAGATATACTCCGTCCAGTTCGAAGCGGAATCAAGGGCACCGTTCGGGCTCGTGCCTTTCCAATGATGATAGGTGTTGGCAAAGCCAGCGGGTTCATCGACCCGTTCCGCAGTGATCAGATGGTTCAATTGCTCGACCAACTTAGGATTTTTAGTGGCTAAGTTGGTACTCTCCCCTTGATCGGTTTGCAGATCATAAAGATGAAAAAGGTTTGGATTCTTCCCATCTTTTACCTTTTGGGGCCGTTTTTTCTTACCTGAATCATCCGGTACTTGTTTGGGTCGTATGAATTTGTAACGGCCCGAAATGATCGAAGCCTGGCCATTTGTTTCATGAACCAAAAAGTCACGAACTTTTTGCTCCCCACTACCTGTGAGTGTGGGAGCAAGAGAAACGCCACTAACTCCGAGAGGAATTGGTGCACCTGCAAGTTCACAAAAAGTGGGTAAAAGGTCGGAACAATCCATAACCAAGTCAGTACTGGTTCCTTTTTTCAATTTTGATTTTTGGGTTATTTTTTTCGGCCAACGCATAATTGTTGGTACCCTTATTCCTCCTTCGTAAATGCTTCCTTTTGATCCCAGAAGTCCACCGTTGGCATTCAATTCTTCCCGGTTTTTTCCCCCTGGCCCTCCGTTATCAGACTGGAAGACAACCAATGTGTTTTGGACTACAGAATCGGATTTGTCCCCATCTTCATTGGGATCCTCCAATGCATTCAAGATATTTCCAAAATGGGCGTCAATCCGTGTAACCATAGCACACCACTGCCTGGACTGAGGAGAAAGTTCGGAAAAGAAAGGCTTATCCTGATAATCCTGATCCCACATGGGAAGTTTCTCCACCTCAGCAAAAGGAGCGTGAGGAATCTGAGCGGCAAATAAGCCAAAAAAGGGCTTGCCGGAACGATTGTATTCCTTTGCCTGATCCCGGACAAAGTCCAAGCATGCGAATGCATAAACATCATCACAATAGGCAGTCTTGGGATAGTTGGAATGATTCTGTGAGGCTGGATAATTCGAATAGGACTTTTGATTCCTATATTTTGCCATGCTGTTGGGTTTGAGTTCAAGTCCACCTATGTTTCCAGGCTTGGCGGGTGCACTCCATAGGGTCGGTTGGAAAAAAGTATGAGCCCGGACATGATGCAGTTCCGCCAGCACAAATTTGTATCCGTGAGAAGTGGGCAGAGTTTGCAGGTTGTCAATGGTTGGGTTCTGCATATCTTTAGAACCACCATAGCCCCATTTCCCCCAATATCCCGTGACATATCCAGCCTTGGTAAGGGAATCCCCCATAGTTAAGTCATCGGCTCGAATTGCTTTTTTGGCATTATTCGGATCGTTTCGATCCGCAAAAGTGTAACCCTGATGGAATCCCGTCTGCTGGGATGAACGGGCGGGGGAACAAACCGTGCACCCGTACCCTCGGGTGAAATTGACCCCTTGCTCAGCCAAACGATCTAAATGGGGAGTCAGTACATACGGTTTACCTTCTGCTTTTCGGGTCGCTTGACCATTTGGACCAATCGACCCCCAACCCATATCATCCACATACAAATAAAGAATGTTGGGCCTCTCCGCGGCCTGAGTAATCAAAGTTAAATAGAAAAAAGTGGAAGCTAGGAAGAAAGTGAGGGTTTTCATAATTTTGAGAAAGCAGTTTCAAATTTCCCTTTAACTCTGGCAAGAGATAAGAGGCTAAATGGAATTTCTGGAATCTTCGAATCCCTTCTTTTACCCGACTAAAATCTTTCTTATTTTTTGGGCCAAAGCCTGATCGGTGGCATAGACTGCTCCTCGATGATTCATGAAAGTGGAGTCGGATCGGTTGAGGTCAAGTGGTTCACCAAATACATCCGTGACCCAAGCCCCTGCTTCTTGGAAGAGACAGGT
>DEYT01000023.1:0-4709 GCA_002364975.1 Opitutia bacterium UBA3151
GGGGGGAAAACCCATTGAGGCATTTCGGGATTATGAAGTTCATACATTTTTTCACCCACCCATACCGATTGTTTAAGGTGATAATCTCCCCAGTCCAGATCCCTGACATATTGATGGGGAGACTGATGGGACATATCCCAGCCGGAATCAGAATTGTCCATGACATATACCACCCGGGCTTCGTCACCAATATCACCGGTATTATCAAAGGTGAAAAGATTTCCATAATCATCGAAGGCGACTTCTTGGGGATTTCGTAGGCCATGAGCATAAACTTCAAAATTTGAACCATCCGAATCACAGCGAAATACTGCACCCCGACCGGAAGCCTGATGTATTTCTCCTTCCTCGGTTTCCACATGGAATCCCCGATCGCCTACGGTAAAATAAAGCCGATTATCTGGCCCGCGAATAATCCCATGTAAATCATGACCGGTAAATGAAACCCGAACCCCGAAACCTTCCACAAGCTTTTCATGAGTATCCGCAATCCCGTCCCCATTTGTATCCGTTAATTTCCGAAGGGCTGGTATGCAGGTAAAAAATACCGCGTCTCTCTCAGCCAAAACCGAGAATCCAATCCCATCTAGGACATCCCTGAAAGTATCTGAAAATAAACTACGGTGATCCGCGACCATGTTTCCGTCTTTGTCTTCGAGCATAATCAAACGTTCTGGATAATCCGTATACCAAGACATCGGTCTCTTGTCTTGATATTTTTGATACATTTTCAGACGGTCCTCGACCTTTACAGCCTTAAAGTCATCTTGAATCATGTGACGATTACTACGAAGATCCGGGACCCCAAATTTAAACCGGTGAGCTTCGGCAACAAAAACCCGACCCAAGGGATCAATTCCCAAACTGGCCGGATTTTCAACATGAGGATAAGTAACCCAGGTATGTCCAACATAACCAGGATGGTTAATTTTACCTCGAAAAGGAGCAGATTTATTACTTAATTCCGGCATCTCCGATTCACTAACTAAAAGGATTTTAGCAGACGAAAGTAGAGGTAGTAAAAACAGTAAAAAGAAAAGAAAGTTTATTTTCATCACAAAAACCTTTAGGATAACATTATTTGGTTCCTAGACAAGAAAAGTTGAGTGGTTTTTGCTTCATTTTGATCGGCAAATGAACCTAAAATATTTAGAAATAATTAAATGCCAGACAATCCGTACCAGGCTTATGTAGACTCGCTACAAACAAGTTATGAAGATGCCCTTCGTACCCAGTTGCCACCCGTTCCAAAAAGAAGAGACTACCCCCTTCTTCCCGAAGCCCCAAAAGTCCTCCTTTTAGCTCCCCACCCAGACGATGAGTGCGTGATGGGTGGTCTGCCCCTACGTTTACATCGAGAAGCAGGTTGTCGAGTGGTAACCCTACCTGTCACTCTGGGCAGCAACCCTGATCGTAAACGGGAGCGAAAGCAGGAACTCCAAAATGCTTGCGAGTACCTAGGCTTTGAACTCGATGAACTGGTTCCTTTAGGGCTGGATGAAATAACGCCTTCCGGTCGAAAAAATCATTCTTCTAACTGGGCAAAATCAGTAGAGACCCTATGCCAAGCCTTAGATCGACATGCACCCTCACTCCTTTTTTTCCCAAACCCAACCGATTGGAATCAAACCCATTTAGGAGTCAATCTTTTGACATTAGAAGCCCTTCAAAAAACATCCACGTCTTCGCTCACCTTGATTGAAACCGAGTTTTGGGGTCAAATGTCTTTCCCAAATCTTTTAGTTGAAAGCACAACCCAAGAAGTAATTGATCTTGTTTCTGCACTCTCGATGCACCGAGGAGAAGTGGAGCGTAACCCCTTTCACCTTCGCCTGCCTGCTTGGATGCAGGATAATGTCAGGCGGGGTGCGGAAGTTATCGGAGGCCAAGGAGAAAAGGCTCCGTCTTTTCAATTCGCCACCCCATATCGGGTAACCCGGGTGGAAAATGGAAATTTCTTTAGCCCTTGGGAAAAAGGAAGGATGCTTCCTTCGTCAAAGAAAAAGGGAAACTTTCTTTTAGACCAAATATCTTCCTCTTAATCTTGAAAGCTAAGATCTTGAGCCAACACCTTGTGCTGGTAAAGAATCTCTCCTTTTGAATCATAGGCCTCCAGGATCATCTGGGGCTTATTCTTGCGGGTATCAACCCGAATCAAACAAAAACCACAGGTTTTGTTGTAACCCCAAATCAGACCTTTAGTTTCAACCACCGGGTGAACATGACGGTTGGTTAGCCTGCCACTTACAAATTCAAAAAAATCATAGCCCTTCGGTCTTTCAATCTTGCGCAAGTCGATACGATGCCGATCCGCGGCAATCAAGAGTACTCCCTCCAATCTTTCCTTTTCAATAAAGGAAAAAATTTCTTCACGCTCCTCCGGATAACCATCCCATGGATCCTTACTACCCGGTTTGATTCCTTCTGAAAAAGGGACCGAAGAAGCAATAATTTTAAAGGTCGCATCTGATTGAAGTAAAGTTTGCTTAAGCCATTTTTTTTGTACGGGGCCCAGCATCGACTGCTTCGTCCGGTCTCGATAATACCTACAATCCAGAAGGATTACTTGTACTTTTCCCAAAATGAAGCTTTGCCAACATCCTGGATTCTGAGGGCCTCCCCCAACCGGTGGATTATTCCAGTTTTGAGTAAAGTTTTTCAGAACTGACTTTTTCCAAACCGGTTGGTCAACCAAGGAACCAGGGATGCAATCGTCCAGGCCAAAATCATGATCGTCATAGATGGCATACATCGAGGTCTTCGATACCAAATTTTTCCATTCCGGCCGGGAATGCCGACGGGAATAACAATAGTTTCCAGTCCATTGAACCTCTTCGGGATCATCGATGTAAACATTATCCCCCAACATCAGCATCGCTCTTGGATCATGTCCGGCGATAAGGTTCCATATCGACTCATATTCGGGAACAAATCCGGAACAACCACCAAATGCAATGGTGAACTTAGAGCCCTCATCCTTTGAGGGGAAAGTACGAAAACCAAATTCTCTCGCCGGAGCCAAAAATTCCTCACCGTTTACGAACACCCTGTAAGAAAAATAAGTACCTGGCAAAAGCCCATCCACTTCAACCACTCCTATAAATCGGTTTTCTAATGAGGTCCTGATTTTTTCTCGGCCGGAGTGACCACTAATTTCAACACCGATTTCACAAGCATCATCGGTTCGAAACCAAAAGCTAGCAGAGGTATCGGTAACTTGACCGACCATCGGACCATGAATCAAGGGGGATGGATCCACCTCCTTTTTCCACTTTTGAAACCCCTGATTTTCCCGAAGCGGGCTTAACCAATCCCTTGGTTCTGCGAGGAAGCGTTCGAATGGCAAACCCATTCTCACCGCTTGTTTTGCCATCTTCAAAGCTTCACCAACTTTTCCTTCTTGGAGCAAGCAAAGGGTGGAGATAAAGGCCTTCTCTGGAGGGTCTGTATGCTTTTTACCGTTTTTAAGTTCAAAATACGCTTTTTCCACATTTCTCTCCGCTAAATGTCTAAAGGCGTTTCTTTCGCGATCATGCTGAGCCTGGGATGTCACCAAGAAGAAAAAAGTTAAGCTTAGCAAAAAACTACCGAGACTTGTGAGCTGATGTGATTGAATCATGATAAAACAAAAATTTTAAGTAAAGAGGATGGTCTTAATAAGTTCCAAGAGTAGAAATTGTTCTTTTGTCTTCAAGATTCAAAAGAGGTTGGCATGGGCACGAATCCCAAAAGTTTCATATCATCGGGAAAATCCGGGAGCCCAGCAGGCATACCACCAGACCAGTCAAAGCCATAATGATGCCCATAATTGTGTTGGTCTTAAGCATTTCTGACTCGGTCATACCACTCATTTTACTGATAACCCAAAATCCTGAATCATTCATCCAACTTATTGGTTTGGAACCACAACCAATTGCTATGGCTATGTAAACGGGATGGTAGCTCAAAGTGGTCGCAGCCACAATCGGAGCAACCACTCCAACCGCGGTAATCATAGCTACCGTAGAGGATCCTTGGGCGGTGCGAACAACGACACAAACCAGGAAACCAACAATCATAAGCCCTGATTCGGTAGCAGGTAGTGAATTCTCAATGGTTCCGGCAATTCCAGTTTGCCTTAAGACATGGCCAAATGCTCCACCCGCACAGGTAATCAACACAATGACCCCCGCATCTGCAATTGCTCTTTGGATTGACTTAGAAACGGTTTCTTTATTAGTCCCCGGTCTACTGGCTAAAAGAAAAATCGAAAAGGCAGCAGCTATGGTAAGGGCGATATCTTTATTACCCAGAAATTGTATGATTGGAAAAATCGTCTTCATCCAATTCGGTTGAACCTCCATCTTACTTGATGAAAGACTGAAAATCGTTCCCCCGGCAAGTAAAAATAAAGGAATTAAAATGGGAAGAATGGAAACCAATAGACTGGGTAATTCATGCTCGGTACGCTGTGCCATCGCCTCTAAGCGTGACTTGGATAGATCTTCGGAATCCCGTAATGGAATGGTAATCCGATTGCTTATGAATCGAGCCCATAAGTAGCCGGCCGTAGTTGTAAAAACTCCCACAATCGTACCGCATATAATGGCCAACCCGATATCCACACCTAGCTCATAGGCAACAAATAAAGGGCCAGGTGTCGGTGGAACCAAGGAGTGAGCCATGGAACCGCCAGCAATAATGGTCAGGATATAAAGTAAATAATTTCG
>DEYT01000023.1:5091-13075 GCA_002364975.1 Opitutia bacterium UBA3151
ACTGGAATTCCTAAAGTGAATCCACTTGCAATAAAAGCAATGGGGGCATTCTTTTCCCCAAGAAAATTACGAATTGCCACCACAATTCTCTCGGCAGCACCACTTCTCATTAAGCACTGCCCTACAATCGCAGCCATAGCGATCATGATTCCAATCTTCATACAAGTCTCCCCGAAACCAACACCGATCCATTTTGCAATATTTTGAGACGCGATAGTTCGGGCTTCATTCCTCTGACTTTGATGAATAATTCTATCTTTCCATTGAATATTGGAGGGCGGTGAAATTTCGGCAAAACGAAATCCGTTCGTCTTTTGCCCTTCCACCTGCAAATCATTCAATTTATCCTCGGGAATAAGGGTAAGGAAAGTTTCCGCATAAGGTTCTAATTTCCCGCTTATTTCATGGTTTCGAAGCAAGATAACGGAACCAGGAATAATCTTCTGATTCCGAGAAGCCTTGAGGGCAATGTAATCCTTCCCCACTTCTGCGACTCGAATCGATTCTTTGCGGACAGAGTAATCATAAACTGACTCCTTCTGGGTAAGGCCGGCTACTACCAAAGAACCCAATATCAGTGCCAGAAAAGCATGGAGTCTAAAAAACAAAATACTACCGACCACGATCAGCATGCCGATCAGCAATAAAATAACAGGGCTCATGCTTTTTTCCTACCTCGAATAGATCATGCTCACAATGATAAAGTCCTAAATTTTAGATCGGAAAACCCGAAGCAAAAAGTAGCAAAGGTCGAACCTAATGTAGAAGAAGGCACACCTTTTCCCTTCATCATTAAAGGGGATTTTAAGGGCCGTTAGAACCCCAAGCCCATGGTCGAAGTCTTGATCCGCATTAAATACATGTCCGCGGTCATGTACAGCGTGGATCCATCTTCCCCGAAGGCACAATTAGCCGTTCGCTGACCGGTCAAGATCGTGCCCAAGTGCTCGCCTTTTGGAGAAAAAATTAATACGCCTCCTGGGCCGGTTGCCCATAAATTTCCCTGTTGGTCGACCTTCATTCCGTCATTACCACCCTTACGGTCAGGATGTTTGAGCCGATAAGAAGTGCTGTCAAAAAATACCCGCCCCTTTTCGGCCAAGCCATTGGGCTTGAGGTCGTAAGCCATCCAAATGGGACGAGGGCCATGAGAATTGGCAACATACAAAGTTTTTTCGTCCGGGGAGAGAATAATTCCGTTGGGCCGCTCCAACTCATCGGTGACTAACTCCACTTTTCCATTCTTGCGAAGAAGATAGACTCCCTGAAAATCAATTTCTCTTTGGGGATCTTTTTCTTTTTGGGCCAAACCATAGGGTGGGTCCGTAAAGTAAAGCTCTCCCTTCTGGTTGAAGACCAGATCATTGGGGCTGTTAAATCGAGCATCTTGAAACTGATCAGCCAAAGTTTCAAAATCAGAACGGGGCTGGGAAATTAGGCTCTTCATCCTTGCGACCCGGCGGTCTCCGTGTTGGCATAAAATCAGGTTCCCCTTGGCGTCCAAAACCAATCCATTCGACCCAGACTCGCCCCTTCTCGAGTTTTTACCAGTATAGCCTGAAGGATCCAAATAGACACTGGCTCCGATGCCTTCCTTCCACTTGTAAATTTTATTGGTTGGAACATCTGAATAGAGAAGGAAGTTACCCTTCGCAACCCAGACCGGCCCCTCGGACCAGACATATCCTTCCGCAAGGATTTCGATCTTCGCATTTTGGGGTACCAGTTGCTCCATGCGGGGGTCTAAGCGTTCAACGCTTCCCACCGTTGGATAACTTGACGCCCTAACGAAGGGACCACAAAGAAAAAGGATCAGAGGCAGAATTTGGATTGCATGCTTGTTTATCATAAATCTATAAATCTATTATCTCCAGTCGGAAGCCCATCCTTGCGTGTTTATTTGGCTTTCGATATGCCATTCCAAGAGTTGATCCAGAAGGTTTTGCTTGGCCTCTCCCGCTTCTGGATGGTCCCAGAGGTTTTGGGTTTCCTGCGGGTCCTCTTTCAAGTTGAATAGCTGGCCGCAATTCATGCCTAGAAAATGAACGAGTTTCCAATCTTGGTTTCGAATCATAGTCATAAATTCAGTATCGGTGAGGATACCATCCTTAATCTGTTCGGCATAGACATACTTCCTGGGGGTCCAGGATTCACCTTTCAGGGCAGGTAAAACCGAGCGGGCTTCGAAAGACTCGGGAATTTCCAGTCCAGCTAATTCCATCAGGGCAGGACCAATATCCATATGCTGGCAAAGACCCTCGATGGACCGCCCGCCCTCAAACATTCCCGGAGCCCAAACTACCATCGGAACCCGGGTGATTAGGTCATACATGGTCCACTTCTGGCTATGTCCGTGATCGGTCAAGCAGTCACCATGATCGGAACAGAACACCACCAATCCATTGTCCAAATATCCATGCTTTTCTAAAGCCTGCAGAATTTCTCCGATCTTTTCGTCAATCATGGTGACATTTGCCAAGTAGTAGGCCCGCTGTCGATGTCTTTGTTCACGACTCGGTTTCAGGTCTAAAACCACGGAATCATGATCCACTTCATGATTATGCTTCCTAAGTCCCTTGAGGGGTTCGGGCAAATCGTCAAGCTCCTGTGGAGTGACCTCCATGAGGGGCAAATTCTTTTGCAGATAGGGCTTGGTGTAACGAGGAATGGGATCGTAGGGAGGATGCGGTCCTGGAAATCCGATTTGTAAAAAGAGAGGTTCAGTCTTGGGATAGGAATTAAGCCACCATGTCGCGGTATCACCAACAAAGACATCCGGATGCATATCTTCAGGGAGTTCCCAGTCGAAAGCCCCAAGGGCTTCCTGGTAATCACTCCTTTTACGATAAAGTTCGCGCTGTTGCTTAATCAAGCCCCTGGCTTTGAGTGCTTTGTCCCACTCGTCGAAGTAAAAGCGCTCCTCCAGGTACCTGTCTTTATTTTCCACCACATAACGCTCATGAAAACCAAGCGGAGTGTGATAAGGGTAACTATGCATTTTACCTACATTCACACAGCGGTACCCCGACTCTGCAAATTTTTCGATCCAGGACCTTTTCCAGGAATCCGCATTCTTGTAAATTCCAGTGGTGTGTGGATAATACCCGGTAAATAGACTGGCCCGGGCTGGAGCACAGGATGCTGCGGTGATGAAACAATTGTCAAAAGAGACACCTTCCTTTACCAAGCGATCCATATGAGGAGTATCCATATGGTCATGGCCCAAAGCGGCGATGGTATCGAATCTTTGCTGATCCGTGATAATGAAGATGATATTCGGTCTATTATCCACGCTGCATTAAAAAACAACTAGGGGTACCATGGCAACGTTTGCTTACCCATCACCCATATTTCAGAAGTCCCATTCCAGGCCTAATCCGAGATGAAAAAAGTCACCCAGTTGCTGATCACCAAGTAAGTTCTCATCCTTATCGATCGCCCAACTGTAAGCTCCATGGCCTACCAAGGAAACATTTTTAGATATGGTTTTTTCAGTGCCCATTCGAAGGCTGCCGTAATTGAGACCGTCGTGCCCATCGGAAATATAGCCATCATTCCAACCCAATATACCGGATAATGAAAATCCAAGTTCTTCACTTAGGTTAAATTTCCTGCTATTTGACCACTCAATAAAAATACCTGCTGCATCCATGGAGTAACAAGCATCCAAGGACGAATCTAGATTGAAAGGCAGTTCAGCGTAACCAATTCCTGCTAACCATTCATCATCTGATTCGTCATCGATGGAAAAAACCAAATGGGTATATCCAAAATAAACCTGCAGGTTCTCTACCTCTTGGGTTAAAGCCAAACTGTATTGCAACTCGTCATAGGAATGGTTGGAGGAGCGACCATACCAAACACCTCCGGAGAAGTGATCATATCCGAATTCGAAAGATCCCACCCATAGAGACTTGCCATCCAGTGCATCCCTACCTTCGGAAAAATAACGACTTTCCAACCCCCCGTGTATATGGGCTTCAAAGCTTTTATGAGCATGGATTTTTTCGAATGGTTGGGTAGTCTCTGCATCATGTGCGAACCCGAAGCTCAATGTCATCAAAAGCTTCACAGATAGAATATGCCATTTAATTTTCAAGGAATTCTTAAATTCCTTTACTGGATAAGAGGCAACGAAGAAATCAATTTCTGGCTAGTTTTCAGCCAATCAACTCTTGGATCAGATTCCCCCCGAATTGGCTGAGTTGTTTATGCCGGCCCGCATGATAATAAGTCAATTTGTTATCATCCAAACCCATTAAATGAAGCCAAGTACAGTGAACATCGCGAATGTGGTGCACACAATCCACCGCTTCGGCCCCAATCTCATCGGTAGCTCCAATGGTATGCCCGGCTTTGGTACCTCCTCCGGCAAACCACATGGTCATCGCCTTTGCGTTATGGTCTCTTCCGTAACTGGTACTTCCTCCACGTAAACCATTATCCGGTGTACGCCCAAATTCCCCACACCATACGACCAAGGTATCTTCCAGAAGTCCCCTCTGTTTAAGATCGGCAAGTAGAGCCGCAATCGGCTTGTCGACCGATTTGATCAGGGAACCATGGGCCCGCGATATGTAGTCGTGGCTATCCCAATTTCCCGCGTATGCTTGAACAAAGCGCACCCCTTTTTCAACTAAGCGCCTTGCCAATAAGCACTTTCTACCAAATGAGTCCGTCTTGGGAGCTCCAATTCCATAAGAGTCACGAGTCTTTTCGGTCTCACCTTCCAGGTCAAGAATTCCTGGAACTTCCATTTGCATGCGATATGCGAGTTCATAGGAAGACATTCTCGCTTTGAGCTCACTTTGGTTGACTCGATTATCCAAGTGTTTTCGATTCAAGCTAGCTAAGACATCGAGGTTTTCCCTTTGATCCTGTCGGGTCATACCAACTGGAGCATTTAGGTCGAGAATCGGACTACCTTCCGGTCGCAAAGGGGTACCCTGATGATCTGCAGGCAGAAATCCATTGGACCAATTGGAGGCCCCACCCTGTGGATAACTGGATCTTGGAAGAACTACAAAACCAGGAAGGTTGTCATTCAGCGTCCCCAAACCGTAGGTGACCCAAGCTCCTACGGACGGGTCTCCTCCAAAGCGATTACCAGTATTCACATGATAGCAAGCGGTCGGATGATTTACCGATTCCACTTGGCATCCTCGATAAAAGCAGAGCTCATCGACATGATTCTGTAAATAGTGCCATTCCGTGGAAATATCTGCCCCCGACTTCCCAGCCTGAATGAAATCAAAGGGACTTTTCACGAAATACCTTTGTCCGGAAGACATCGCACTCTCCCGTTCTCCATGGCGCTGAAACTTTTGTAGATGTAGGCGGTTCAATTCTGGCTTTGGATCAAAGGTGTCAATATGAGAAGGTCCACCCTCCATCATCAAAAAGATGCATCGCTTAGCCCTGACCGGATGATGGATTCCTAATGTCGGATTTTCATTCCCATGAAGTAAGGAAGAAAAAGCGAGGGAACCAATACTAGTACCAAGGCCGTAGAGGGCTTCACGGCGGGTAAGATGGGCAACCAGATTACCGGAACTATTTCTCATACTCTGTCCTTAAGTTAATCAAGATAAGAAAACTCGTTAAGGTTAAAAAGAATCAAGCAAACATGGGCCAAGCCACGGGTTTTGGGACCCACCTGATTCCTCTGTAAATCAGCTTGGTAGGACTCGTATGCCGGCATTCTTTCCCAGAAAGTATAAGGCTCCCCGGTTTTCTCAGCCATAATCGTTCGCTGAATCTCGATTGGGAAGGTCTGGGAACGAACTTTTTTACTGGCCTCCGTAGCCTTTGCCTTCTGCCAGCGTTTTAAACAAATATCAATTTCATCCTGAGTTGCAGCTCTTCCCAAGGCCCGTTGAAAGGCTTCCTCGATCACCAAGTTTTCTGGCTTTCCTTTTTTCCCGCGGAGCAGACGATGAGCAAATGCCAGCGCTCGATCCTGGATTTCCTCGGCATTCATCAGGGTCAGGGCCTGCGGTGCCACCGTAGAAGTTTCCCGAACTTCGCAGGAATTATCAGGCCCTGGCTGATTAAAGGTTTCAAGAAAAGGATCCCGCAAGCCCCTGATCTTCTCCACATAAATAGTTCGGCGGTTTCTTTGCTGAGGCAAAGGATCCGGTTCATATACCGAGGCCACCCCACCCATAATTTGTCGGGGTTGGAAGGCAACCTCCCGATTCAAGTTTGGGCGTGCTGGGATTCCTCCCCCACTCAAATTTAATTCACCACTGGCAAACAGCATCGCATCCCGAATCTCTTCCGCACTCAGTCGGCGGGGGCGAAAGGTTGCGTAAAGCTTACCCTTGGGGTCTTTTTCAAAGAGTTCATTCGGGTTCGAATGCCGACTGCTTCTTCGATAGGTTTCTGAAGAGAGGATCAAAGCGTTCAGTTTTTTTACCGACCAATCGTTCTTGATAAACCAGTCGGCGAGGAAATCAAGCAAGGCAGGATGAGTCGGGGGGGCACCGGTTGCTCCAAAATTATTTGGATTACCGGCAATCCCCTGCCCAAAGTGCCAGGACCAGACCCGGTTCACCATCACCCGGGCAGTCAATGGGTTACGAGGATCAACCATCCATTTGGCCAGGGAAAGGCGTCTTTTGCCCTTATCCTGAGGAAATTCTTGAGGGGGCATCCCGCCCAGGCTTTCAGCGGCACTTAGAGCACCGGGCTTCACAGTTTCACCGGGGGAATACACATCCCCACCAGTCAAAATAACATCGGAATCAAAATACCCTTCCGCCCAGGGTTTTTGAGGCATATCCAACCTGCCTTGTACATTATTATGGACCATGGTTTTCCCGGTGTAGACTGCATGTGCGATAGGTTCAATCCGGTCGAGTTCAAGACGGTGCCTGATTAAATTCTTAAACAACCTCGATTGGGATGCTTCATCCCCGGGATCCAGACCGTTCTGCCCCACTTTGGCATCTCCTGCTTCCACCTTTTTTCTTTGCTTGATCTTAGCCTCTAATTTCTTTTTATCCTGCTCGTAATAATCAATTTTGGCCTGAGTCAAGGATGCAAAGCTGGAGAAGCCATGCTTTGATTCTGCCTCCAGAAAAGCCACCTTCCGTTCTGCTAGCTGGGTAGTGGAAAATACCGCCATCATTCGATAATAGTCACGGGTTGGAATCGGGTCGAACTTATGGTCATGACACTTAGCACACTGCATAGCATGAGCGAGAAAAGTCTGCCCGACCGCATCGGTGATGTCATCCAGCCAGAGCTGCCGAGTCTCCTTAAAAACGCTCATTCCAGTCTGTTCCCATGGACCCATGCGCAGGAATCCAGTGGCCACCAAATTTTCCGGGACTTCAGGATTCATTTCATCACCTGCGATCTGCTGCATAACAAATTGATCATAGGGTTTATCCTGATTGAAAGAGCGGATCACATAATCTCGGTAGCGCCAGGCATTGGGCCGAGTGTAGTCATTTGCAAAACCCCCAGAATCAGCATAGCGCGAAACATCCAACCAATGACGGGCAAAATGCTCGCCATAGTGGGGAAGGTCTATCAACTGCTTCACAAATTTCCCGATCACGGATTTGGAATTAGTATATTCCCTGACAAACTTCGCGGATCTTTTCGAGTCGGGTGGAAGACCAGTCAGACCAAAAGAAAGCCGGCGATACAATTCCTCGGGTTGAGCATCAATCCCCGGTTTCAAAGCAGCATCTTTTAAGCGACGGTTTACAAACCAATCCACCGGATGTTCCCCTTCTGGAACTTTTTCAACCTTCAAAGGGCGGTATGCCCATAGCATTTCACTCGGGTAGCGTCGTTTCTGCCAATCTTCCGAAAGTGCTTTCGAGGTTACCACCTGTTCACCTTCCCCGTACTTCTCTTGAATCCTGGCAATCTTTTCCTCACCCGGCCAGGGTGCACCGGCATCAATCCAGTCACGAATCCACCAAGTTTCTTCCTCGCTGAGTTTGTCTGCTTCCTTCGGTGGCATCTC
>DEYT01000070.1:0-8674 GCA_002364975.1 Opitutia bacterium UBA3151
GCAACCTCCAGAATTTTTTACAGCTGGAGGAATGGCGGGGGCAGGTCGTGTCTATTTTGATCCAGCTACCTTGAGCCAGATTGAACTATTCAAATCCTCCTCCTCGAGTCTTTATGGAAGCGATGCAATCGGAGGTTCGATCAACGTTCGTACAGTAGGACCAGAGAGTTTGTTGGGAAGCTCATTGCTCGGTAAGTCCTTCGAGGACTCTCTTACTCTTGCTTCCGTTAATCAAAGCTTCAATAACCGTTTAGTTTTTGCATCCGGATCTGGAGGTTTGGCATACAGCCTTGTTTACAGTTTCAGGGAAGGTGGCGAACGAATAAATAATGGAAGCGTATCTCCTGACCCTCAACAATTTCAAGGAAATGCAGCGGTTTTGAAAATGGTGAAAAGACTTTCAGTGGGAAATTTCAAAGCAGTTGTTGATATTTTTGAACAAAACTCAATAACGGATGTGAACTCAATTGAAACCGGTGACAACCTATCCATACTTCATGATAGCAGGAGAAAGAGAAACAGAATTTCCATAGAATTTGATACAGATAAGGATTGGACTATCCCAATGATGAATTCCGTATCTGCTAAAGTTTATATGCAAGATTCGCAGCAAGATACCATCAATCTGCAGGATCGCTTGAATCCATCATTATTGAGGCGAAGGGATATTTCATTTGCTACCAAAATTCAAGGTTTGGAAGCAGTTGCTAATAGTGACTTTAATTACGGATTAACTAACCATAACATTACCTACGGACTTGAGTGGAGTGAAAGTGATATTGAAAGTGGTTATCTAAAAACAGATCTTCTTCAGGATGGAAGTTCTATTCTAGATAACCAAAATAGTATGGCACCGTCAAAATCTTCTAACTTCGCCTTATTTTTTATTGATGAGATTCAAGTTAAAGAATACGAAAATTGGGCAATTACCCCGAGTATCAGGTTTGATTACTACAAGATTGAACCTGAAGAGGATGAAAACTTTTTGGCTAATTCTGCAAGTGTTGCATTTACGCCTTCCAAGTATGAGAATAAGACCCTTGGCTCTCTGGGATTATCAGTAATTTATAATTGGAATGAACAAATGAATCTATACTTTTCTTACAATCATGGGATAAGGAATCCAAGTGCGGAGGAGTTGAATGGTTTTTTTGAGCATCCTCCTACCACTAGTACTACAAGCTCATTCATTATTGATGCCAATCCCGACCTTGAGGAGGAAAAATCCGATAGTTTTGAAATCGGTTTACAGGAGACTTTTGATTCTGGTAGTTGGGAATTCTCCCTATTCAAAAACTATTACGATGGATTCATTGACTTGGTTAAACAGCCAAGCCTTGGTGTAGTAGACCTTTATACAAATGATAATATTGGAAGTGTAGAGATTTATGGAATCGAATTCAAGTTTGATACCAAGCATTACTCTTTTTTCTCCAGCTCAACTCCTTTAGATTTAGGATTCTCCACATCTTGGTCGAAGGGTACTAAAACAAACGAAAGTGTACCCTTGAATTCAATAGAACCCTGGAAAAGTGTCTTTTATTTGGGATATACTTGTAGGGATGAGGATTGGGGAAGTCGATTAACCTCCACCTACAGGGCGGGAAAGAATGCTGGGGATATTTCTCAAGTCTCGGGTGAGCCTATACCTATTGGGGACTCTTTGGTTTTGGACTTAGTGGGCTGGAAAAAGATATCAGAAAATTGGAGTCTCAGGGCAGGAATAAATAATATTACAAATGAAAAATATTTTCTCTGGTCAAGTGCACGCAGAGGGGGAGGTCATAATATTGGCTCTGCAGATGAAAAAAATACCCAACCCGGAACCAATGCATTTATCAGTTTTGCTGCCAAATTTTAACATTATGAACCATAGAATGAAAAAAATAAAACCTTCACAATTACTAACTACCTCCTTACTTTTGGTGTTATCCTCATTGATTGAGCTTGATGCTGTCCCGTCTAAGGAAGAGAGATTAAAAAAACTCACACTTCCAGAGGCTATTACTAGCTTTGGAGCATGCAGAGATGGTAAATTTTTGTATGTTTATGGAGGTCATGTGGGTGAAGCACATGTTTACTCCAAAGAAACGCATTCTAAAAGTTTCGTTCGAGTTAATTTAGATCAACCTGACCAATGGGAGCACCTACCCTTTAATCAGCCATTACAGGGTTTCGGAATGGCGGCATACAAGGGTAAAGTTTTTGTTGCAGGCGGCTCGCAGGCAACAAATGAGGAAGATTCCGAATCTAATTTGAGTTCACTTTCCGAGGTCTCTTATTTCGATGTGAAGTTGAAAAAGTGGATCAAGTCTACTCCATTACCTCAGCCAAGATCCTCTCACGAAATGGTAGTTCACAAAGACAAGCTGTATGTACTCGGAGGATGGCAGATGGAAAACGGAAAAGGAGTGACTTGGCCTAATTACGGGTTGGTAGGAAAAATTACTAATAAAGGAATAAAATGGAAAAAATTACCCAAGACTAAATGGACAGTAAGAGCAAACTCAGCCGCGGTGGTTGGAGATTATGTCTATGTGATCGGGGGGCTTAACAATGAAGGTACTTCCAATGCAGTGCATCGTCTGAATCTAAATTCAATGAAGTGGGAAGAAGTGCCAGAGTTTCCGGGAACTAATAGAATTAAGGCTTTTGGAAGTGCTTCGACAGAAATTAGTGGGAAGTTACTCGTTAGTCCTTTCAGTTACCAACCAAGGATATTCGAAGAATCGAATTCCACTTGGATTGCGTCCGAAGCAAAGGTTAAGAATAAGCGATTCTTTCACAGAGTGGTTCCCTTGAACTCGCATAAAGCCCTTTTCATTGGAGGTGCGACATGGGATGGTCACTTGAATTCCATTGAAATATTGAATTTTAATCCCGAAATTAAAGCATTGCCCAAGAGTAGTGATAAGCAAAAAAAATCAAAATCTTCCAATTGGGGTGGTTTTAGAGGGGAGGGTAACAGTCAAACCGAGGAAATCGGACTTCCGATGGAATGGTCTGACGAAAAAAATCTGGCTTGGCGGGTTGACCTTGAGGGGTACGGGCAATCCACTCCAGTTATCTCCAGTACCAATATTTATTCTACATCCACTCTCGGGGAAGAGAGTGAAAGATTAATCATTCGTTGCCATGATTTATACAGTGGTACCCTACAATGGAAGAAAACATTTGATTCTCCAGTCAAAATAAAAAGATCCCAATATGTGACCCAGGCTGCTCCGAGTCCAGTAACAGATGAATTTGGTGTGTATGCCTTTTTTGAGAGCGGTCTGTTAATAGCCTTGGATCACAACGGCAAAGTTTTATGGAAGCGATCCTTGACTGAAGAGTATGGTCCAATGTTGGGAAATCACGGAATTGGAGGTTCCCTTACGCAATCTATGGATAGTATTGGTTTACTCGTTGACCATGCCGGACCCTCTTATCTACTGAGCATTAATAAAAAAACCGGAGAGAATCGTTGGAAGGTTGAGCGACCTGAAAGGGTTTCTTGGAGTTCTCCTACACTTGTAAGCAAAGATGATCAAGAAAACCTCTTTATTAGTTCAAATGGTGTGGTTGAATGCTTTAATTTTAAAACAGGTCAGAAAATTTGGAGTAAGGAAGGAATCGAAGGTAATACGGTAGCATCACCTACGGTTTCCAATGATAAAGTGATCGTGGGATCTTCAAAACCTAATCAAACCATGGCATTGAAAAGGAACCAAGCAGATGAAAAAGAAGCTTCGATCTTGTGGGTAGCGGAGGATGCGACTTGCAGTTTTGGTTCTCCATTAAGCACTGGAAATCTGCTTTATTTGGTCAATCGGGCAGGAGTTGCCACATGCCATGATTTAGAGGATGGAAAAAAAAAGTGGGATCTTCGCCTTCCTGGATCGTGCTGGGCATCCCCGCTTCATGCCCCAGGCAGGGTTTATTTTTTTACTAAAGAAGGAAGTGCTATCGTTTTAGACGATCAAGGTGGGAAGGAAATTTTGGCTCAAAATGATTTGACCATCAATGGCCGAATCTATGGATTTGCTGTTTTGAATCGTTCAATGGTACTGAGAACCGGTGCAGAGTTGATTTGCTTAAGAGAATCTTTAGTGGATTAGTTTATTATTATAATCACCTAAAATGGCTTGATTAGGGGGTTGAGTCTAGGAGAAGATTTATTTAACCCTTTGTACATAATTATTAAGAATATTACATTATGAAACCGTTACTTTTATCCCTTTTAGGAATTGCACTTTTACAATTCAATTTCACTGCTTCAGCAGATGATTACCTCGATAAGCAGTCATTAATAAAGAGAATGCAAGCCGGTGGTTTGGTTCTGTATTTCCGACATGCTTCCACAGAAACAGATTATGCAGACCAAGTTGATGCAGATGTTAAGGACGGATCTACCCAGAGAGTGCTGAGTGAGAAGGGATGGCACGAAGCCGTTCATATTGGTCGAGCAATAAAATTTCACAAAATACCAGTTTCTAAAGTCTTAACCAGTGAGTACTTCCGAGCATGGCAAACGGCATGGCTTGCATTTGGGGAATATGAAAAAAATAAAGATTTTAATTTCCTACCCTACGAAGATTACACCGATGCTCAAGTTGCTTTGATGAAAAAAAGGATCACGCCTTACTTATCAACTAAGTTGAAATCGAAAGGAAACTTAGCAATTGTTGCTCACGATGATCCTTTTGAATCGGCAACTGGGATTTATCCCGAGCCGATGGGAATTTGTTATGTGTTAGAACCACTAGGCGGCAAAAAGTTTAAAATTTTAGGATTTTTTACTCCCCAGAGCTGGTAATCTTTCTTCCTTTTTTACTTTGTAAAACAGTTTTACCTTGCAATTTCAACCAAAAGGGCTGTACCTTTTAATTGAGACTGAGTCTCAATCTCAATATTGATGTTCACTGTGAGTTATAAAATATTTCAAATAGCTGAATTTGTAAGGAAGAACCTGCAAAACCCTCCGACGAAGGAATATCTTTGTGGTTATTTCTCCATTACCGATTATTCATTGCGTAAAGGATTTAAACAAAACTTTGGAATGAATGTAGGTGAATATATTCGTACCCAAAGGATAAAGTCAGCGGCGAAACTTCTTGCTGGCTCCGATAATTTAATAACTTCAATTGCTACTTTTGTAGGGTTTCAGAACGCCAGCAAATTTGCTGAAACTTTCCGAAGGTATTATGGCGTGAACCCATCTGATTATCGAAATTCGATTAAACACAACGGTGGTTAACTCGAGTTTTGCCTTACACGATAGATCGAAATGGAAATTAATAAGTTAAGTATTCAACAACTAATATCTTGGTCAAATAGTGAAAGATTTTCCAAGTTATGTCAAAATGCAGAGAGAGGGGATGACAGGTGTGATATTTTTGTGGATCGATTTCTCAGAAGTTTGAGCTCTCTGATGTTTCACCTTAATAATGGGTCCCATGATAAAAGAATTGAACTTGAAATTCGTGAATTAAATAAACTGGTTTTTTATTCACGAAATCTATGTTAACGGAAATTTTCAGTTTAAAAGGCTTGAAGGTTTTTCTTTCAAAACACTTCGAGTAGCAATTTCACTGACCAAGATCGAAAGAAATACGACCCCGAGTATAATCGTAATGGGAAGTGCGATGTGAAAACTCCAGACTCGGTCAAAAACTTTTTCAGCTAGCAAATAACTAGTACTCATACTCAGGGCAATCCCGAGTACTGAGGCGGAGAGAGCAAGCAGACCAAATTCAATTCTTACCTGCATCTTGAGGTCGGTAAAAGAAGCCCCTAAGACTTTAAGCAAATTAATTTCCCACCTCTGCTGCCGAGCTTTTTCGCGGGCAAGTGAATACAGCACGATAATTCCAGCGAGTATTGAAAGTCCGGCCATAACCTGCAGGGCCCAAGTCATTTGGGAGATGATTTCTAATACCTTCCGCCCGGTTCGCTCAACATCAACGATCGAGACGGTTGGGAATTTCCGAACCAATAAGTTTTGAATTTCCTCTTTTTCTTTTTCAGATAAATCATTGAGCGTTGCCACAAATGTCTTCGGTGCCGTTTCAAGCACACCTGGTTGCATCTGAACAAAAAAGTTAGGCTGAAAACTGGTCCACTTTACACGGCGCAGATTTACGACCTGAGCATCGATTGGTACCCCGCCCACTTCAATTTGCATGGAATCCCCAAGGTCTAGATCGAGGGATTCAGCATACTTGTGTTCCAGTGAAACTTCCACTGGGAGGGATGCATTCGGATCGTAATTCATACGGACCATTCTTCCACTAATGATTTCCTCACTTTCCAGTAAATGATCCCGATAACTGAGGTTGAAGCCACGATTACGAAAACTGTTTCTCCTTTGTTCACGCGGATTTTCATATTCACGATCGGTCTCTTTAAGTTCCTCGTATTTCTTTCCTTTGATCGAGATTAATTTCCCCCGGACCCAAGGGGTGAGGTTTTGAATTGGTTTACCTTGGTTCGCAAGGGTAGTGAGTAAATCTGGTAAGTGGTCTTCTTGGAGATCGAAGAGAAAGAGTTTAGGCAATTTGCCAGAATCTCCGGTCGATCCGATTTCCTGATCCAAGCTGTATTGAAACTGTGGAATGATATTGAGGAGTAAGACACCGATCCCGAGTGCTAGAAACCCAGTTACCGTACTCGCCCGGTTCCTAGATAAGGATCGAGTTGCAAGGCGTAGATTGAGAGGGGACTTTCGAAAGAAGCGATCCAAAATCCAAAGAGAGGAAATTCCAATCAAATAGAGAACAACCACGCTAATTAAAAGGGAAAGGAAGAAATAATTCGCCAATTTCCATGAGTTGGATTGAAAAAGACAAATTCCCCAAAAGGCGAGAATACCTGGAATTGCGAAGATTAAAGAGGATTTTAAAGAGCGGTCACCAGGGCGAGTTGATTCACGAAATAATTCAGCCGGTCGAAGGAGCCGGATTTTCCACAAGCTCGGAAGAGCCAAGAACCAGCCCCCGCAAATAGCTACCAGCAAGGCCAGAACTATGCTTTGTGGTTGGAGAGATGCCTCAAGGGCAATGGGTACGAATTCGCTTAAAACCGTGGAAAGTAAAGGAATGATAAAAAAACAAATGAAGATTGTGGGCAAGGCGGCGGCGATTCCCAAAATTGACAACTGCATGAGGTAGGTTCGGATTGCGGTTCCTTTTTCAGCTCCCATACAAACTAGAATTGCGACATCGTTCATGCGTTGATTGACGAAGCCTTGGTATAGGTATCCGCTTCCCAAGGAAGCAAGAAAGAGTGCGACCATGGATACAAGTCCGAGAAAATCTGAAAGGTATCTGAGCAAGCGACTGGCTCGATTTCCAACCCGTTGATGAGAATAGACTCGTATATCGGGCGATTTAAGAGCCAGTGAAAGGCTTCCAGCAAGTGCCTCGGAGTCCTGTCCCTTTGGCAGGAGGAATAAGTGATTGCGAAAAGCAGTGTTTCCTTGAGTTAGTAACTGGGTTTCTTCTAAAAAATTTTTACTTATGAAAACCTTGGGTGCCAATTCGGCTGCTTGAAAACTCAAGGCGGTTTCATCCTTGATTAGATCAGAAACTCGGAAGGTTTTTTTACCAATTTTCAATTCCTCCCCCAAGTCAATTTCCAACTGGCTTCGTAGCTCTGGGTAGATCCAAACCAATGGTTTTTCATGTAGTAGGGTCTCGTCTTCTCCAGTAATTTCTCCTGCTAGGGAGGTAACGAATTTCCCGTGGAATGGAAATCCTTTCTCCATCGCAATAATTTTGACCAATCGACTCCGCCCAGATGGGCCCGCGACCATAGAGAAAAAATCGACCACTTCGATTTCTTTGGTTCCCGAAGGCAAACCGGTACGGGTTACCGCAAGCTCTTCATCTGAGATGATTCTTCTAGCCCGAATTGCCAGGTCTGCCCCGAGCAGTTGTTTGGATTCAGCCACAACTTTTTCTTCCAAACTGTATTTAAAGGAATCGACACTAATGAACCCAACCAACCCGAGGGAAAGATTGATCCCATAAAAGATACAAAAGGAGCGATTGTTACGAATTTCTCGCCAAGCGTTGCGGATGACGAAACCCATTATTTACGGGGTGCAAGTTTGCCATCCTTGAGGACAAGAGTGCGGTCGCAATTTTGAGCAAGGTCATGGTTGTGGGTTACCAGAATCAAAGTCTGCTCACGTTCCTTGCAAAGCTCAAAAAGAAGATTCATGACTTCCTTCCCTGTTTTATCGTCCAAATTACCGGACGGCTCATCGGCGAGTATTAGTTTTGGTTTGCCGACAATAGCCCGGGCAATTGCGACTCTTTGACATTCACCCCCGGAAAGCTGGGAGGGGAAATGGGCGATCCGGTGAGATAGTCCAACCATTTTCAAAGCTTCAAGGGCTGCGGACTGAAAATCATTTACTTTTTGAAGCTCGAGGGGTATGCCGACATTTTCCAAAGCAGTCAGGTTACTCATTAAGTGATATTGTTGAAAAATGACTCCCAAATTTTTTGCCCGAAATTGACTCAGTTTATCTTGGGAGAGTTTGGACAGATCCTGCTTATTTACTTCAACAGTACCAAAATCAGGGACATCAAGTCCAGCAAGCAAAGAGAGTAGGGTAGACTTGCCAGTCCCACTTTGACCAAGAATCGCAACAGCTTCAGAACTTTTAACATCTAGATTTAGTCCA
>DEYT01000070.1:9027-11443 GCA_002364975.1 Opitutia bacterium UBA3151
TCTGGGTTCCTTGAAAATAGGTTTTTGAAATCTTGTTAAGTGAAATAATGGTATTCATGAAATTTTACGCAGGACATCAACGAGAACGGAATATACGGTCTTAGAAATGACTTGGTGACCTTCAGGATTTGGATGGATACGGTCGGGTAAGTTCATTTCAGGAACCCCTCCGACTCCGCTGAGGAGAAAGGGGATAAGGGGAACCTGATGTTCTTTGGACAGTTCAGGGAATATTTTAGAAAATTTCTGGGTGTAGGAAAGGCCATAATTAGGTGGAATTTTCATGCCTGCAAGCAAGGTTGGAATATTTTGTTCTTCTGCGGTCTTAAGAATCGTAGAAAGATTTTTTTTGATTTCTTCGACCGGGATTCCCCGTAGACCATCATTTCCTCCAAGTGCAAGCATGAGGAAGTCGGGATTTGCCTTGATAAACCAATCGATCCGTGAAACTCCACCACTACTAGTTGCTCCACTTATGCCTCCATTTATAACTTGATAAGTTTTTCCGGTTTGCGAGGAGAGTTCTGAATTCAATAAATTTTCCAGTAGATAGGGATAGGCTTCTTGTTCCGTGATTCCAAATCCCTCGGTCAGGGAATCTCCTAAAATTAAAATTTTGAAAGAAGATTCCGGCAAAGTCTGCTTTGCGGGCGTCGAAGATTTATTCTCATTGTTTGGATTCGAGCATCCACTCAAGAACATAATAAAAAGAATTATGGATGCTGTTTTGGATAAGAGGGAATTTGTCATTCTTATATGTCGATGATTGAATCTAGTGATCATAAAGAAAAAACCAACGGAACTCGCTCCAAAATGATCTTTTTTTTGGAAACTATCCATGAACATGCCTTGGCGATCGATTTTGCCATGTTTGTGGTTATATGGATTGTTCAATTAATCGTCTATCCGTCATTTCTTTTTCTTGAACCCAAAGATTTCCAGCAGTGGCATACTTGTTATTGCGGAAGAATTTCCTATTTCGTTCTTCCTTTAATGATTATGCAGTTACTGGAGACGGTTTGTTCTTGTTTTTTTGTAGGCACCAAGTCGGAATGGTTTCGATTAGCTGGAGTGCTTTTGGCTTGGATGATCACCTTCTTTCATTCCGCACCTCTTCACAAAAAACTATCTATGAATGGAAAAATTAATGGCGATATTAAATCCTTAATTAAGGGGAATCTCCTTCGAAGTATCGCTTGGACCCTTGTTTTCTTTGTCTCTTTATGGAACTATTAATGAAAAGGAATGTTAAATCCCGAGAGTCAAAGATTTGCCCAATTTGTGTCCGCCCTTTTGAAAATCGAAAAAAATGGAAATCACGGGGACAATGGGATCAAGTGGTATATTGTTCCGTTAAATGTCGTATGAAAGCAAAGAGGGTGAATAAAAAATGAAAGGTGTTTGGTGGATAAAGAGAGATTTTAGACTTTCGGACAATGAATGCCTAAGTATCGCTACTGATCAGTGCTCCGAGTTGTTGCCCTTATTTTGCTGGGAACCGGAAATTATCAACCATCCTGATTATTCGGTTTTTCATTTGCAGGCACAATGGCAAGGGTTGAGAGGAGTTTGTCAAAGTTTAAGAAAACGAAACTCTGGGTTGTGTGAAGAATATGGTGAGATTATCGAAGTCTTGGAGGGAATCTTTCAAAAATTTAATTTCGAGGTTTTATATTCTCATCAAGAGACTGGAAATCTAGTCTCCTTTGCACGGGACAGGAAAGTCGCTAATTGGTGCACTCATAAAGGGGTTAAATGGATTGAGGTAAATGCGAGTTCAGTTCTGAGGGGAGGAAATGCAGACCTGCGAAGAGTGAAATTACGACAAAAGGATTATCGCTTACAAGATCCACTGCCCATCCCTATACATTTTCCCAAGCCGAGACAGGATAATATTTTCAATAGAGTTTCCAGTTGGAAAGAATTAGCCTCCCGTTTTTCAAAATTTGCCCGATCAGGATTTCCAGTTGCTACACAGAAGGTGAATGAATCGAATGCTTGGAAAACGGTTGAAAGCTTTCTAGAAGATAGGGCACTTGGTTATTCGGGGGGAATCTCTTCTCCAAATCTAGCTTTCACTCACGGATCTAGGTTATCCCCCCATCTTGCATGGGGCACGATTAGTCTACGCTCGGTATTTAATGCTTTAGATAATCGAATTTCTGAAATTAAGAAATCTGAAACCCCAACCGGATGGCTAAGAAGCCTTCGTGCTTTTCAGTCTAGGTTATATTGGAGAGATCACTTTATCCAGCGATTGGAAGCTTTTCCCAAATTGGAAGTTCGCACTCTGAATCCTGCTTTTGATGAAATTGAATATGAAGAGAGCGATGAGTTGCTCGAAGCTTGGGTAAAGGGGCAAACTGGATTTCCTATGGTGGACGCCTGCATGCGCTGCCTTGCAGAAACGGGTTTT
>DEYT01000007.1:0-5637 GCA_002364975.1 Opitutia bacterium UBA3151
TAAGACAATGCCTCTTGGGGCGTGACATTTTTGCAAGGTCGACCAATAACCACTCCTAATTCACCTTCAAAATCAACTTTATCGCTCCTTAAAAATCTGGGGAGAACAATGGGATCTCCAGGGTTTTGAATAGAAGTCGACGCTTTCATGAAAACCATGGGGTGATCTGGAATTTCCACCCCAGTTTCCTCCGCATGACTTCGATAATTTAAGCCGATTGCATAAATGCAGCGAAAATCAATCGGGGTTAAGAACTGAAAAGGAGTAATCCGCTGATCTGTGGATTCAAAATCACCATCCTCTTTCTTAACAATCAAGTAAGTTTGACCTTGTTCGTCAAATCGACCAAAGCCCATACTACCAGCTTGGTCAAGGTAGCGAAAAATCCTCACTCCTGCAAGATTTCGTAGTGATAATCCTCAATCACAGGATTACTCATCAACCCGTCACACAATTGATCGATGGTAGCTCTCGTTTCCGGTGTGTCATCCGCATCCATCTCAAAGCTTATGGTTTTTCCCACACGGACACCCAGAACCGTTGCGTGGCCCAAGCTTTTAATCGCTTGCTCTACCGCGGCGCCTTGTGGATCCAAAACCGTAGCTTTGGGAGATACATATACCATAACCTTCACAGCAACTTGTATGAATCCTTGATCTCCAATTGTTTCAATAAAATTTTGCGCACGTTAGGAAATACGCAAAATTATTTACTCTACGAATTGGACAAAGGATGAAAATTTGCATGCTCATCCAACAACCTCTCTGCCTCTACTTGGGTATAAATCTGGGTCGTCCCAACATCCGCATGCCCAAGCATTTCCTGAACCGACCGAATGTCCGCCCCGCCCATCAGTAAATGAGTGGCAAATGAATGACGCAACCCATGTGGGCTCACATTTTTCTCAATCCCTGCCTTTCGGGCATAATCCTTTACAAGAACCCAGATCATCTTTCGGGAAATTACTTTACCGCGAATACTTAAAAAAAGTTCACCTCCGGTTCCATCTTTAACCAAAAAAGGACGGCCCCCATGCAAATAATTCTCAACCGCACGGGCCGCATGCCGCCCAAGCGGTACAACTCTTTCCTTGGAACCTTTCCCAAAAACGCGAGCAAATCCCTCTTTGGTATCAATTGAATTCATGAGTAGGCTACCAATTTCAGAAACCCGCAACCCACTCCCATACATGAGCTCAAAGAGAGCCCGATCTCTTTTCCCAAGGGGAGTATTTAAATCGGGAGCTTCCAGAAAGCTTTCCATTTCATCAATGCTTAAACTATCTGGTAAATGCCTCGCTTTTCTAGGATTCACCAACAACTCAGTGAAGTCTTTATTTAGCTTATTTTCGCCTTTCAAAAACTTGGCAAGCATTCGCACTGCCGATAATTTTCGGGATAAACTAGTAGCTACATATTCTTGCTCTGTTAGCGAAGATAACCAAGCGGAGAGATTTTCGATACCCACTTTTTGCCAATCTGAAATTCCTTGGGTTTTTAAATGTAGGGAACATTGGATTAAGTCCCTCTCATAGGAATTCACGGTGTTAGGCGACAACCCCTTTTCTAACTGAACCCAAACCAGGAAAGAACTAATTTCGGGTTCAAAGGAAGGGGGCGGTTCTGGAGCATTTTCTCCCTGCTTCCTTCGCTTGACCTTGCTCTTTGCCCCCATTCTCCTCTTTTTTCTATCGAAAAATTAATCGCTTGGAGTTTTTACCGGTGCAAGCTCGCCGGCAAAAAGCTTACGATAAATTCGATTTACTGGAGTTTTAAGTCGACTCACCATGAACTTTTCTTTTCTTAAAGCCCCATATCCATATCGATAACTTGCTGCCAGCCTTGGGTAGGAAAACAAACCTTGGCTACCGAGCATCCCCCTCAAGCGGTGTAGGTACAACATCCCGACTTCCACATTGGTCTCCCATTCAAAAGCTTGCCGATAATGAAGCTTAGTAACATCAGACCATGCCGCTTCGGTTAACTGCATCATACCCCTAGCCACCGATGATTCCGCATTGGCGTTTAAACTACTCTCCGCATGACAAACCGCATAAACAAAAGACGGCTCCAAACCAAGGACGGGGGCCTCCTTTTTGATCTTATCCCAAACTTTACCACCCGAAATATAATGGGCATTACCATCGATCAAATTACAACCACTGGGAAGAATGAATACCACTCCCAGACCTAAAAATTGAAGCCATCCAAAAAACTTACCCATCACCTGGACTAATCAAGCAGTGGAGCATAGAGGTGGCAAGAATCAATCCATGCTAAGCAAGCTTGTTACCACATTTAGAAACAAGATTCTCAGGAATAGCAGTTAAGCCAGTACCAAAAAGGCCACCAGGAAAACCAGCCCAAAAAAGGCGGTCAAACCCACCGGATGAAGCCCCAGCCCCGCCCGCTTGCTTATCCTTGCTTTGGTCTTTTGTTTACTATCTTTTCCAAGGAGCCCAATCTCATGCAGGGGACTGGCTATGAAACTAAGGACATGGACTTGTCCAGCCTTGGTGAAGGTATTCACCTTATGAACAATTCCCTCGATGAAGGCACGATGAGAGAAATCGTTCAGGCCATTCCAGAAACTACTCATAGAGAGCATAAATCCCCGGCCTATTTTTCGGTATGCCCAATCAGCATCCAGATTAATCGATGGAACTTCCGGTGGATATTTGCTCCACAAGTTGAGCAATGTAAAGGCAAGTGCGGAGAACAATAAAATTTCGATTTGGGTAATTACATGGGTTGCATCATAGGGGTGATATCCCGTGGCACCGTTGGGGAGCATCTCATACAACCATTGAGGATTACAGCCCAGGAAAATACAAAGGAAAGAGGAAATGCCCATGGCGATTAACATATTAATCGGAGCTTCCTTGGGTCGCATCCCTGAATCAGAAGCAAAAAAGGCGAAGAAAGGAATCTTGATTCCAGCATGGTTGATCACACCAACCGAAGCGAAAAGCAAGCATAACCAAATCGCCACATGTCCATTTTGAGCCGCCTCAGTTATGATGATAGATTTACTTACAAACCCACTGAACAGTGGAAAGGCAGAGCTGGAAGCTGCACCTACAATACAGAACCCAGTAGTCCATGGCATGGACTTGTACAGACCTCCTAGATGAGACCCGCGAATTTCTCCGGTACGGAAAAGCACCGCCCCCATACTCATAAAGAGCAACCCCTTGTATAATACATGGGTAAAAGCATGAGCAATCGCACCATCGATAGCCAGTTCCGTTCCAATTCCAATCCCAATAACCATAAACCCAATTTGATTGATCTTACTGTAGCAAAGTACTCGTCTCAGATCATTTTCGATCACCGCGTAAAATATTGGAAACATTACCATAACCCCACCAATTGTGATCAGAATTTCCGCTCCGGGAAACAAACGGGCCAACATACAAACTGCACACTTCGTAGTAAAAGCACACAACCAGACCGGCCCCGTATGGGTAGCCTCCGAGTAGCCATCTTTCAGCCAAGTATGTAAACCCGGAAATGCGGCTTTGATTCCAATTGCTAATAAAATGAGTATTGCCCCAAAATCTCCTGCCTCCAAGGCTTCGGTCAGGGGAGCCAGGGAAAAAGCAAAGGCACCTTCCCCATGATAACGAATCAGAATTCCCGCTAAAAGAATAAGACCAGACGAGACATGGAAAAACAAATAACGAAAACCCGACTCCTCCGCCTCCTTGGTCTTCCGACCCCAAATTTGAAAGACTGAGGTGATAGCCAAGGCTTCCCACCATAAAAATAAGGAGAGTAAATCGCCTGCAAATGCTACCCCTACCGCGCTGGCTGCATAGATCAAAGCCATCGATATCTGCCATGGATCACGAATGTGAAAGGAATAAATACCAGCAACTAAAGCAGCTACATGGAAAAGGTACCCAAAGAGCTTTGCTTGCTGATCAACCGCAGCCCCAATAATTTCATACCCAAAAAGGGAAAGATAAGAAACACTCCCGAGTTCCAGAGTGTAAACATGCCAGAATCCAAGGACGGGAGCGACCACCAAGGCAATGGAAGCGGAACGCCCCCGTAGAATCGCTGCAACCAAGCCACCCAGCAGTAAGACCGTCGCTGGATGAGCTCCTATTTCCATACTACTTGCTGCCAGAATGCTCATCTTATTTATTCCAATAATCTTCTTCGCGCATCAAAATATTACTTCCCTTCCAACTTCGCATTAATTTGGATACATAAACCAACCCCACGAAGGCAAGAAAACCATAAATTCCGTAAAACATGGGTAAAGTTTCAAGGGTATGCAAACTGACATCCTCTTTAAAGATTGCATGCTTATGCCAAAACAAACTGAATATTATATCGATTCCAATAACCAAACCGCAAAGCCAGTATAATCCGCGGATCAATTTTTTTACATTTGCTGGATCATCCAGCCAATGTCTACTTTCTTTTTTCTTCTTTTTTGAGATTTTCATCTGATTGGGATTTCCTATTATTTGATAATACCTGCAAGCTTAAGCAAGGGACCGGAAAGGAAGAAAAGCATAAAGCAACCAAGGGCAGTCAAGGCAAGGGGAACGACGCAAGCCCAGGGTGCTTCTTTGATTCGGCTCAGTTCGCTCTCGGTTTCATGGTTTCGGAAAAAAGCGGTAACCGCCACAGGCAAGAGATAAAAAACATTTAGCAGTGAGCTTATCAAAAGGACGATAACCACCCATACCGCATCCCGGTCCAATGCACCCAGAGCAAGATACCACTTACTCACAAAACCACCAAGTGGGGGTAATCCAATCACGCTAAGGGACCCAATCATGAAAGCAATCATGGTAATCGGCATTTTCCGCCCAAGACCACGAAGTTCACTGACATACTTCTTTCCGCTCGCCACAAAGATCGCACCGGCACAGAAGAAAAGAGTAATCTTTCCACAAGCATGCATCGCAATGTGAAGAACGGAACCCCCCATACCTTGCTCGGTTGCCAAAGTAGCCCCAAGGATCACATATCCAAGTTGTCCAATGGTAGAGAATGCAAGGCGTCTTTTTAAATTGTCTTGAGAAAGGGCAATCAGGGAAGAAATCAGGATGGTGGCAGATGCAATCACCATCATCCATTCCTCTCCATCTAAATTGGATAGTACTTCAACACCAAAAATATCCGCATACACCCGGTATACACAAAACACCCCAACCTTGACCACCGCAACCGCATGCAACAAAGCAGAAACGGGAGTTGGTGCCACCATGGCTCCGGGCAGCCAAGAATGCAAGGGCATCAAACCCGCCTTAGCAAAGCCAAAGGTAAACAAAGCAAGAAGAACGATTTGAGTAGTGTCCGAGAAGAGATCCATCTTTCCAGTATCCGCCATGAAGTCCATGGCTACCTGCCCACCATCCAGCGATACAAAGCACCAACTCAGGGCTGGCAAAAGCAAGCAAAGCGAAGTAAACAGCAGATATCCCAAATAAGTCCGCCCTCCCGTTCTCGCATTCTTGTCCTGCATATGGGTAACCAAAGGAAAGGTGGAGACCGATAGCATTTCATAGAAGAAGTAAATGGTGAGTAGATTCGCTGAAAAAGCCACTCCCATGGTTGCTGAAAGAGAAAGGGCGAAATAAGAATAAAACCTGGTTTGTGCATGTTCATGGAGTCC
>DEYT01000007.1:6048-14739 GCA_002364975.1 Opitutia bacterium UBA3151
AGCAACAAAGGTACATGGGTAAAAACTTGCCAGATGTGGCATTCAATTATCGCTCCGCTCAATACCAGTGGAACCATGGACAAAACCACCGTCGCCTGCACGATGGCCGCAATAAAGGTAAAAGTTTCACGCAAATTTGGACGCCTCTCACCCGCCCACATGATTCCAATCATGCCAATCCAGGGAGCCAGAAAAGCAACCAGTGGGCGAATATCATCCACAATCCAAGGGGTGATCAAACCAACTGAATAAACAACAGGCTCCAAAATCGCAGAATCACTCATCTCAATCCTTGGTTCCTTTCGGCAGATTTAAAGGTTCAAGAAAGCGTTCGATTTGATCCACAACATCCTGGTTGTAGATGCCGATTATCAAAACTATGGAAGCGGCTAAAAGTAAGGGGATCAGCATCGAAAGCGGTGCCTCATCGAATTTGGTTTGCTCCTTGGTTAAACCCAGTTCGCCATGTCCCTTACCAAGGTTTTTTCCACTCTCGCTAACCGCTAAGTGGATACGTTCGATCAAACGGAAAAATAATACCACCATCACCATGGTTGAAAACATCAGGACTACCAAATATTCCCAGCGGTGGGACACCATACCTCCGGTTATCAAGTACCACTTGCTGAAAAAACCACAAGTTGGAGGTAGACCGATAATCGAGAAACCACCGATAAAGAAACCGATCATGGTAAGTGGCATCTTCGCAAACAAACCACGCAAGCCATCAAAGTGTGTGGTTTTACATTTTCTAAGAATGATACCCGCCCCGAGAAAGAGACATAGGGTCATGCAAGCATCGCTAATGATGTGAAAGATCGAACCAATCAAGCCATAATAATTATAAATCCATACGCCACCCACCATGTATCCAACTTCAGCGACAATTAAGTAGGCCAGCATCTTTTTGATTTCCCGCTGTGCTAATGCCATGACCGCAGCACATATAATCGCCACGACCACCAACCATGGCATGAACTTCGCCCAAAGGGTCGACTCAAAAGAGAACTCGACCCCAAATACGGTCAAAACCATTCGGATCATCACATAGATCATCACCTTGGTAACCAAGGGAGCAAGCAAGGAGGATGTAGTGCTTGGGGCGTTGCAATATGCATTGGGCAACCAGGCATGAAAGGGGAAAAAAGCCATTTTTATCAAGATCCCAAGTCCGATCAAAACAAAGGCAACCTGCATGGTAGCCGAATCCATCAAGTGGTTAGCCATGATTACCTCTTGGATCCCGACCATATTCAAGGTGCCTGTCTTGATGTAGACATATCCAACGCCCAAGAGATACAGGGATGCACCGATCGTACCAAGAATCAGGTAGTTAAAGGTGGCGGCGGCAGCCCGATTACTACCGATTGCGATTAATCCATATCCGGTCAATGCAGCAACTTCGATCAGCACATAAAGATTAAAAGCATCCCCCGTTAAGGCAATTCCCGCCAATCCAGTGATTTGCAAGAGAAACAAAGTGTAAAACAAGGATTCCTTATTGGGCGTTTCGCGTTCCACTGGCAGTTTCGAATAGATCGAAACAATGAACCCAACGCCTAACACCACCAGGGCGATTAAACCACCGAGTAGATCCGCACGAAATTCAATGCCCACACCACGTGGAAACAGATCCAGGGTCCAACCGCCCAAAATGTAAGAGACTTCCGCTTGCGGAGAAGCCACCGCCTGCAGCAAAGTCTCCACGCCCGCCCAGGTTGCTCCCGCCATCGACAAAACCGCTATTGGATTACAAAATTTTCGATTTACCATTCCCAGTAAGGCACAGGCAACCGCCCCGAATAAGGGAAAGATAAAAATCCAGGCAATGGCATTATCCATCTATGCGGATCCCTTGTTCGGTTTGGATGAACCACCCGGTTTTTTCCCGCTTGGTTTTTGGGCAACCGGCTTACGGGGTTTGGCCTGGCTGGGATTAGCAATGGCTTTTCTTTTCGGAGCTGAAGATTTTTGCTTCGAACCCGTGGTTGCTCTCATGGAAGCAACCCCTTTGGTCTTCTCCTTACCTGTCTCTTCGAGAACCGACTTTCTGGAATTTCGATTGGAAAGCTTACGAGAAGATTTTGCCTTGGCCAAAGGGGATAAACTAGTCCGGGCATCCGCCCGTTCGATCTTGTTCAAAAGTTCATCCTCCTCAATAGTTCCATACCCTTGATAAATCCGCTGGCACAGGGCGAGGGCCAATCCAAGGGTGGCAACCCCGACCACAATCGCGGTAAGCATCAACACATGCGGTAAAGGATTGGCATATTGAGCAGTCTCCGCGGACTGCAAGGCAACCGGTCCGTGACCGGCACCCATCTCAGAATTACTCGAGTTTACATCCAGATTTTGAGCATAGGTGTGCTCACCATGCGGATCATGCTCGGGCTTATAAATTGGGATCGTGGCATCTTCCTTTACTGAAATCGAGACATAAAAAAGAATGATCGCAGTCTGAAAAATCGACATTCCGATTAACTTTTTGATCAGATTTTTCTTTGCAATCATCGCGTGCAATCCAATCAGTAAAAGCACCACATAAATGAAATAATTCAAACGCTCTACGAGTAATTCGTTTAAAACTGTACCATCTTCAAACATTTTTAAAATTTCTGTGGGTCATCCAAGCAGGCTCAAAGCCCGCCCTTCAAGCGGCCCTCCGAAGATAAATTTGCGTAAAGGGCAAACATGATTGAGGTCACGGTAAACCCGACCCCAATCTCAACTCCCAACATGGCGTGATAACGGGCCATTTCCCGTGAAACTGGAAGTACTTTTTCCAACTCCGCATAGTCCAAAAATTCTCCCCCCAGTAACATCGATAAAAACCCGATTCCTCCATATAAAATAATGCCCGCAGCCGCGATTATGATGCATTTGGGCAAAGACATCCTCACCAGGGCATGATCAAGATCCCACGCCAATGCCAAGAGGATGAAGCTGGCACCCATCACCACCCCACCCTGGAATCCTCCACCCGGGCTGACATGGCCATGGGCTAGGACATAAAAGGCAAAAATTTGAATCACTGGAACCACTAGGCGTACGGTGTTGGTCACGATGAGATCGGGTTCCGCTTCCACTTCATGATCTTTCCTTAGCCCTCCCCGACGCCTGCCAGAACCTTTGAGTATTGCAATTACTGCCACGCCGGCAATAAAGACCACAACGGTTTCAAACATGGTATCAAAGCCGCGATAATCAGCCAATACTGCGGTCACCATATTGGGAACCTCAGTATCTACCCCGGTGTTATTGATAAAGTGGGACGAGACCGGGGAGCTCGAGGCCGGAGATTGTGGATCTCCCCATTCCGGGAAATCCTTGGCTGCAAATAAAAGCAAGCCACCAACTGCCAAAACCGGTACTAAGCTAATCCACTTCATCAGTCGTTGGATTTCCTCTTTAAGTTAAAGATGGTGGCAACCAGTACCACTGTGCTAATCCCCGCTCCTACCGTAGCCTCGGTAAAGGCAACATCCACGGCTCCCATTTCTGCCCAAAGCAAACACATTAAAAAGCTGTAGATTCCAAAAACCGCGGATGCGGTGATCAGATCCCTGATTCGCAGGGCAGCTAATGCAGCAACCACCAAGAGGAGCAAAATAAAAGTATTGAAAAGTTCCAAACCCATTACTTTTTCTTCCTTCTCTTTCGCTTCTTGGATTTTTCGAGATCTGCTTCGGTCAAAGGCATCTCATCATCCTCAAATGCTGCCCTCATTAAAGCATGTGAACTGGTGGGTGTGGTCAGGTAAATGAACAAGACCACGGCCATAATCTTTACCAAAATCAACCAACTCCCGACCGAGAAGTCCTCCATGGTAACCAACGCAAAACCCGAAAGCATCAACATGGTGGAAAGTGTATCTCCCTTTCCGGCCGCATGCATCCGGGTATAAAAGTCGGGAAAGCGAACCATACCCACCGCAGCACCCAGAAAAAAGATCAGGCCGGCTAATCCCAATAAGACTCCCAGCCATTGTAAGGGAAAAAAACCTGTGGATGTGGCTTCAACAGCCGTAGTCGAACTGGAAGCAAGCACCCAAGGAATCTGGGACTCTTCAATCATACTCAATTGCCAGAAGTTTTCTGTTCTCTTGCTTCCATCTCCTTCAGGGAAATCGTACGATTCAGATAACGGGAGATCACAATGGCAGCCACAAAATTCAACAAGGCATAAGCAATCGCAAAATCCACAAACATTTCCACCCGGTCAAAGACGGTACCAATAATCACTAAGAGAACCGCGGTCTTGGTCCCAATCACATTGACCCCCAAGATTCGGTCAAATCCGGTGGGACCTACCCAAATCCGATAAATCACGGGAATCATCAGGGTAAAAAGGGAAGCCCCCATTACAATGGCAAACCAATGTGTCATTTGCTTTTTAAAACCTCCGGTTCAAAGACTTCAGCCACTTTTCTTTCAATGGCACCCTCCAACAAATCATCCTCCAGAAATTGACTCATGGTATGAACATGAAAGACATCCCCACGAATCAGCATGGTTATGGTACCCGGGGTCAGGGTGATTGAATTCGCAAATACAAACTTCGCAAAGTCAGTCTTCAGGTAAGTTTCAAAGGTTACCACCCGGGGAGACATTTCCTCATAACCCGCTTTGGTCATGGCCAACTTGAAAACATGCAGGTTTGCCTTCACCACTTCCCAGGTTATCCACGGTAAGTATTTGATAAAAGCCCATGCCTCTTCCAGCCTTGCCTTTGCTTTTTTTCGACGGTCTTCATAGAGAAGATCCTGTGATAACCAGGTTACCACACCGCAGGAAATTAAACCCAGTCCCAAATGAAAGGCATCAAATTTCCCCGATAATACAATCCAGTTAACAAGTAAGAGTAAAAATATGAGGATGGGATACACGAAAAAAGATAGGATGTTGGGATTTAAAATTTTGAGAAAAAGATATTTTTCGCAAGGGGCAACCAAGAACGAAAAATATTTCTATCTTCTAAATTTCTTCTTCGATTAATTAATCAACAGGCTTGTTTGACTTCGCTTGGCGAAATATACTAAATTCAATTATGATTATCTTGCTTTCACCCGCTAAAACTCTGGACTTCGAAACTCCCGCCGAGAGCTCTGTTTGCACGCAGGCGGATTTCCTTTCTCTGTCTCAAGATTTGATCAATGGACTAGCCAAACTATCTGCAATAGAGGTCGGCAAACTGATGGGAATAAGTTCAAAACTGGCAAACCTTAATCAAAACCGATACCAAGAGTGGAGTAAAAGGCATACGGAAAAGAATGGGAAACAGGCAGTTCTTGCCTTTAAGGGCGATGTGTATGAGGGGCTACAGGCTTGGAATTTTAAAAAAGGAGATTTTAGTTTTGCCCAGAAACATCTCCGAATTCTATCAGGGCTCTATGGCATATTACGCCCTCTTGATTTAATCCAAGCTCATCGCTTGGAAATGGGTACCTTATACGCCAATCCAGCAGGAAAAGACCTGTATGACTTTTGGGGAAACCGTTTGGCAAAATCGATCAACCAAGATCTTTCAAAATCTAAATCTAAATTACTGGTCAATTTAGCATCCCAAGAGTATTTCAAAGCAGCTAGGGAAAAAGATATTTCTGCGGATATTATTTCCCCCGTTTTCAAAGATGAAAAAAATGGAAACCTTAAGAACATCAGCTTTTATGCAAAAAAAGCACGGGGTTACATGTGCGCCTTTCTCATTCGCAATCGAATCAAGGATATAGAAGGCCTAAAACAATTTTCAGAAAAAGGTTACAATTTTGATCCGGATCAATCCACTGACTCCAAACCAGTATTTATCCGAACCGAAGAGAATCGGATTGCAGTATAATCTCACCCTGCTCAAGTTGGGAGGCATGAAGATCTCCTTTGTCGTTATCTCAGCCTTTCTATTTTGTATTCTTTTAAAATCTTCCCTTTTTGCGGGGAAGCCTTTCCAAGTTGTCGCATATAATGTGGAGAATCTTTTCGATACCGATGGTATTTCTCTCTATGATGATTATCAATCGGACGCTTATGGGGAAACCGAATTTCAAAATAAGTTGGATACCATCATCAAGGTCTTACAGAAAATAGGTGGAATCGCAGGGCCTGAAGTATTACTTCTTCAAGAAATTGAAGTAGACCGAAGCCCGAATAGTGGAAATTCAGCAGCAGAAAGTCTCCTCGACCAATTGCATCGTAATGGCCTTGGACCTTACCACATCGCCCTGGGATATAATCCTTCCTCTTCTTCCGAAAGTTGGCCCGCAGTGCAATGTCTCACCCTTTCAAAATTTCCAATCAAAACCACTCGACTCCATTCGCTGTACCGGGCAAGACCGATATTAGAAACTACGATCTTAGTAGATGAGATTCCCTTTACTCTGTTTAATAACCATTGGAAATCGGGTGCTTCTTCCAGCGAAATGGAGAAAATAAGGCTGCAAAATGCAGAAACTCTTCGAAAACGAATCGATCGCTTGCTTCAAGATGACCCCTACCATGATTTTCTGGTGGGTGGAGATCTAAACTCTCATTACAACCAATCCGTAATTTATCGAAAAGAGTTAAAAAGCTCAGGTATTAATGATATTCTGCTATCCGGAAACCAAGAACCTACAGGAGAACTTCGCCCCACTCGCTACCTTTATAATTTGTGGCATGAATTGAAAGCAGAAGAGCGAGGTTCGGATGCATGGAAGGGGAAATGGGGTACTTTGATGCATCTTTTACTTCCCGTTGGGCTGTACGACGAAAAAGGCATTGGTTATGTTTCCGATTCTTTTTCAGTCGGGAGATTCTCAGGGCTTAATATGACAACCGCTGGCAAAGTTCCCTTTAAATGGTCCAATGAATTGGACGGGTTTGGAGCAAGTGATCACTTTCCTGTCTATGCAATGTTTCAGGCCAAAGGCACGCGCCCAGAAAATGGAAAAAGTTTTCCCATCATTGAAACCAGAGAACGTCTGGTTGACTTTTCAAAAGCAGAAAAAGAGGCTCAACTCTGGAAGCCTCAATCTTTGAAGCCTGAAAATTATGGTACTGTTTTTCAGTTCAAAGGAAAAATAGCAACGACCCAACCGCTTTTTATGGAAGCAGCGGGTCATCGTTTAGGGCTGTTCAGCTTCGATTCCGAAATTAGGAAAAAGTTATTTTCTAAAAGGTTGGGTGCAACGATTACCGGAATCGGACTCCTGTCCCGGTATCGCGGACAATGGCAATTCATTATCGAAAAGAAGGATTGGCTTAAGTAGTGGTTTTCTTTTTTTGTTCGGAATTCGAAAGCCTGGAAGCTACCGATTTTCGCTGCATATCTCGATAATAGCTAGCATTTCCCCTTTTCTTCGCTTTTCCTTTTCCAGAAGCACCTCCCTTGCTACCCATCTGGGAGGCAATTGAACTCAAGGATTTTATAATTCTTCGAACCATCTTCAACGATTGATTCGCTCGAATACTGACAGAATCCGATCGAGCCGCTCACTTGAGGATTTCATCTGTTCAAGAATTCGCTCCGCCCTTTTTTGATCTGATTCATTTTTTATACGAGGAATCAGCATCGAGTGCTCCTCCTCTTCAAAACGATTGGAATAGAGGGATGATTCCCCTCGATTTTTCTCTTTTTTTTCCGCCAAAAAATTAAGATTCATATTGCATCTTATTTGCACAAGCGTTTGTGTAAATCAAGTTCAAAAAAAAGAAACTTTTTTATTTTAATTTTTTTAAGAGAACGGATCGCAAGTCATTCAATCCATCCTCCAAAACTGCGGAAATAAAAAGAGGCTCGAAATGATCCAAGGTATTTCGGAATCGCAGGATATTTTCTGTAGCATTTTCTTCATCTTTCTTATTACCAACCACCAGAAAAGGTTTATCCGCAAGGCGGGGGTCATAATCAATAAGCTCCTTTTGTAAGTGTTCAAAATCTACAATTGGATCCCGTCCATCCGTTGCCGCCATATCCAAAAGAAAGAGTAAAATTTTACATCTTTCAACATGACGCAGGAAACGATGACCCAGGCCGCGATTTTCTGCTGCACCCTCAATCAGACCGGGCACATCGGCCATAGTAATCGAGTAAAAGTCTTCGGGGTAATCAATGACTCCCACAGTTGGTACTAAGGTTGTAAATGGATACGACGCAACTTTCGGAGCAGCGTTTGATAATACATTCAATAAAGTTGATTTTCCTGCATTTGGAAAGCCCACAAGTCCAACATCAGCAATTGTTTTTAAGGTAAAAATGTAATCTCCTTCCATTCCTGGTTTACCTTCAGTAAATTGCCTGGGAGTTTGATTGACCGATGATTTGAAGGTTGCATTCCCACGTCCTCCTTTTCCTCCTTCAAGAATCAAAAAATCCTGATCATGCTCAAGTAATTCACAAACAATTTCATTGGACAAAATATCACGGACTTCGGTACCGAGAGGAGCTTTAAGTACACAATTGGTACCCCCTTTTCCATTTTGATCACTCCCTTTCCCCGGTTCTCCATTCTTTGCGTTCCAGTGTTTCTTGAAGTGAAAAGCTCTCAAATCCGATACATTTTCGTCCGCTAGAAGAATTACATCTCCTCCACGACCCCCATTTCCCCCATTAGGCCCACCTTTTGGAATATACTTTTGACGGAGAAAGGACATGCATCCATCTCCTCCTTTTCCTGCTTTCAAATAAACTTTAGTTTCATCGTAAAACATTTTTCAGGTT
>DEYT01000163.1:0-28797 GCA_002364975.1 Opitutia bacterium UBA3151
TCCGGTATCCGTCTGTTCGAAATCATAACAGACCGCAAGAAAAACAAGCAGCTTCGAGATAATCTTCTGGCAATTTCGGGAGAAGATAGATGCCTGAATTAGCTGAAGTCGCCTTTGCCTGCACTCTTTGGAATGGAGGTTTGAAAAAGAATGTCTTAGCGGTCGAGCTGAGGAAATCATCCCGCGTATTCAGAGAAATCAATCAAGATCAACTTGTAGAATCACTACTCAAAACCAAATTGATCTCTTCCGCTACCAAAGGAAAACAAATGCTATTCCGCTTTTCAGGTGGAAATTGGTTGGGGTTACATCTCGGAATGACAGGAAGCCTTGCAACGGAAAAAAGTCCTTACCTTGCCCAAAAATATGACACCTTGATCATACGACAAGCCAAACAAGCTCTGGTCTTTAGAGATCCTAGGCAATTTGGTAAAATTCGGCTGCATCGCGGGAAAGATGTTCCATCTTGGTGGAGTGAGTTTCCTATCGGAATGCTGGACGAAAATTTTAAAATTAAAATCCTTAAGGATGCTTTAATTAGACACAAAAAAAGACCTGTTAAAGCATTGCTTTTAGATCAAAGATACTTTCATGGAATGGGAAACTGGATGGCCGACGAAGTTCTTTGGCGTGCCAAAATTCATCCCGGGCTTCGATGTGGGGAAATTTCCGCCCCTAGGATTGAGGTATTATTCAAACAGATCCTCTTCGTTGCAAAAGGTGCAATGGAGTCAGTCGGCATGCACGGTGGGGATCCACCAAGAGGATGGCTCTTTCATGTAAGATGGAAAGATGGTGGTAAATGTCCTCAAACCGGAAAAAATTTAAGAAGGGAAAAAATAGGTGGACGCACGAGTTGCTGGTGTCCACACATTCAGTATTTCAACTAACTAAGCTTATGCAGTAATTCCCTCGCTTGTTCTTTATCCTTGGAGATTTGAAACTTTAAGTCATCTAAAGAATCAAATTTTTTTTCCGCTCGAATAAAATGACACAGCTGCAGTTTTAAAAAAACTCCAGTCTTCCACTCCATGGGGTCCAGTTCCTCGATCGAATGAATCTCAAGCCTCGGAACTAAAACTTGGTTTTCCACAGTTGGCCGTAATCCATAATTTGCAACTGCAGGTAACCTCTTCGCACTCGACTTACGAGTTAGAAATCCAGCATAAACGCCGTAAACTGGCCTACACTGTGGTTCCCAATCGAGGTTTAAAGTAGGAAACCCAATCTTTCGCCCCATCGCCTTCCCGGACTGAACGATTCCTTGGATCGAATAATCACGACCAAGCATTTCATTAACAAGTTCAATTCCCCCGGAAGCGAGGGCAACTCGTATCCTAGAGCTACTTATGGCTTCCCCATCCAAGACTTTAGAATCGATGACCCCGACATTGATTCCAATCTCTTCACTTTTCAATTTTAAGAACTCGCTGTCCCCTACTCTATCTTTACCAAATCTAAAGTTTTTGCCTACACAAATTCCATGCAAAGAAGGAATGCGATCTTTTAAAAATTGTACAAAGTCTTCCGCCTCTACACTGGAAAACTCTCGATTAAACTCTCTCATGACCACTGCTTTCATTCCACAATCAAATAATTTCTCCGCTTTTTCCGATGCATCCATCAAGAGAGGGGGCTCTTTCCCTGGTCTTAAATAACTTGACGGATGCTTCGGGAAGGTAAAGGCAGCTGCGAGGCCAGAAATTTGAAAGCTCCTTTGACAAGTTGCTGCCAAAACCTGTTGGTGCCCCAGATGAACACCATCAAACATTCCAATAGCCAGTACAATCGATTGGTTCTCGTTTTTGAGCCCAAATTCTTCGATGGAGCGAATGATCTCCATAAAATAATCAGAGAACGTGAGTGGGCACCGCTTGATGAATAGGAATCAATCGGTTTTGAATTTCAAACAGACCCATTTCTTGAATTTTTCCCAATGGTTTTGAATCTTCAATTGAAAATTGATCTATTTGCGTACGCCTTAATGAGCTCATATGCCCACCGCACCCAATCTTATTGCCTAAATCATGAAGTACAGTTCTGACATAGGTTCCTTTGCTACATGACATAAAAAAGCTACCTGTAGGTGCGGTCCAATTTATTAAATTCAACTCATTAATCCTAATAAACCTTGGTTCCCTCTCCACTACTTTCCCCTTTCGAGCCATTTTGTAAAGCGGAACGCCATCGATTTTTTTGGCAGAAAACATCGGAGGAGTCTGGTACTGGTCACCCAAAAAAGTTTTCATGGTCTCAGCTAATTTTTCTTTGGTTAAGTCTGCAGGAATCGACTTCTCTGAAACTACCTCGCCATCTGAATCTTGGCTGTTTGTTTCTATTCCGAGACGAAATTCACCTTCATAACTTTTGTCCAAACTGATGAGGAATTGAGATGCCTTGGTCGCTTTACCGATTAACATGATCATCAGACCAGTTGCAAGAGGGTCTAAAGTTCCGGCATGTCCGATTTTTTTCATTTTTAATTTTCGCCGGAGTCGATCAACGATGTCATGCGAAGTTATTCCAGATGGCTTATCGACCAACAGAATTCCTTCAAAGGATGGATCCTGCAAACTCATAGCGAACAACGGCTTTGGATAACCTTAAGGTGATTACCAATTGCCTGAACTAGGGTTGGATAAAATTCTTCAAATGGAATCTCCACATTGAAACCCGCAGCACACGCATGACCACCCCCGGAGAATTCTTTTGCTAACAAATCTACACGATAAGTTTTTTCTTTGGCTCGGAAGCTTCCCTTTAAAATACCATTGCGATCCTCAATCAAGACCCCAATCTCAACCCCCTCCATTGATCGAGCATAATCAACAAAATTTTCCGCATCCTCTGATTTAGTTCCCGTTTCTTGGTAGAACTCATCATGTATGATTCCAATGCAAACCCTTTGATCAAATTCCATGCGAAAACTAGCAAGGAACTTCTGCAGTAACTGAATTCGACCGGGTTTTTCCCGTTCATATAATTCATGGGCTACTTCAGATGGGCTACCTCCAGCTTCACACAACCTTCGACAAACTTCAAAGACCGAAGCATTGGTTGCGGAATAGCAAAATTGACCCGTATCGGTACAAATACCTAAATAAAGTGCATCTGCTGTGTTCTTATTTACCAAATAACCAGAGTCAAAAAAGAATTTAGCCAAGATTTCTGCAGTTGCCGAAGCCTCTGAAAGCACAAAATTATTTTCGGCAAATCTAGTATTTGAGACATGATGGTCGACATTCAGGAAAACTTTTGGAAACCGATCGATGAGATCAATACCCACTCTTTTATGATCCGCACAATCCACGGTGATGATAAGATAATCATCCCCCGTCACTTCATCAGGCCTCAATATTGAAGTATCCCTAAGAAACTTCTGAAGGGTACGAGGAACGGGGTCAGCATTTACTGCCTGAGCAAGCACACCTTCCTGATTTAACACCCTGGTCAGGGCAACTTGCGAACCAATACAATCTCCATCTGGTCTGCGATGACCCAGAACCAAAACGGACTTATTTTTAAGGGATTGTAGTACTTTGGAAAAAGATTCGGATTCCGAGAGGAAATGCGTCATAAAATATAAATCTTAAGTAAAATGATTACATATAACACTTATCCAAGGGAAGGGAAAGCATGGAAAGCTTTTAAAGTGCAACCAAAAAACCTTCTTCGTCAACGGATTGAACTGGATGAAGTTGCTCAGCCTCGCCTACTCCTCTCAAGAAAAAACCCTCTGTCGACTGGAAATAAGAATACCCCACCATCAAGCGACCAAGAGTATTTTTTTTCGATCCGGAATGATTAAATTCGGGAGGACTGGCCATAGCATGAAAGACATCTGGCCCATTTACCGAAATCAATCCGTTATGAAAGGATGCCAAGCCCACGGTTGCAGGAAATGACGATTTCTCCAAACAGCCAAGGTCCTTCCCCATTACCATTCCATCTTTAAAATATCGGATGACCCGATTCCCGAGCAAGGGAAACCATGGGAACCAATGCTCTTGCCATGCACCTTCACCTTCGCCGATGTATAACCCTGGCTGGTCCCACAAATTCATCTCGGTTACCCGTATCCATCCAGCATAAATTCTTTCAGCAGCTTGGTAATCACCAGCGAAAAGATTCCGAACTTGTTCAAGCCAGCTTGAAAACTCTGGAGGCGACTCACTCATGGGATCCTCTAGGCATTGAATGAAATCTGATTTTTTCCATACTCTCCCTTCCGTAGATTGAAAGAAACTCGCATCCGGAGAGGCAAAGATTCGCTTTTTTAAAAACCTCAAAGCATGCTCTTCTTTTTTCAAGCGCTGATTAAAAGATTTTCTCCCTAATTCCATCACTTCATTCCAAACCATCTGAGCTGATTCTCCTTCAGGTTCAATTGGTTCTCCAACCCGCACTGTTACAAGGTAAGGAAAACTTAATGGCTTTTTAGAGAAAAATCTTCCTCCATGCATACTGAAGACTGAACCCCAAACTTGATCCAAATGAACGGGTACAATGGGTACTTTAGCCTGTTTAGCTAATAAAATTGATCCTCTCATGAAGGGAAGGATTGTACCAAGCCTTGAAATCCCTCCCTCTGCGAAAACACACAGAGAAACCCCAGCCCTTAGTTTTTGGACCGCTTTCTTGATGCTATCAAGTGATTTCTCAGGTGACACGGTAAGGGTCTCGGTAAGACGAAAAACAAATCGCATAATTCGAGAACTAGCCAAACCCGAGTAGGCAAGATACCGCACCTTGCCAGGAAAAGCAGCTCCAATAAAAACAGGATCTGCATAGGAAAGGTGATTGCTTACAATCAAGCAACCTCCTTGTGGAAATTGTTCCATCCCAACAATTCTAATTCTGTAGAAAATCTTCAGCAGGAGATGAAACCAAGCCCGGCAAAAGTCCTCAAACAATTTGCTCACCGTCAATATGCCAATCACCAAAGCAGGAGCCAAGATTACTAAAATTTCATCTTTCGCACTGAGCTTTAATACATTGGAAAGATAAGCGTGAAATAAAATTAGCCCAATTCCACAAAGTTGGGTCAGCAGATTCGAAGCAGCAAGAATTTTTCCTCGCTCCTCCTCTTTGGCTTGGTCTTGAAGGTATCCGTTTAAAGGAACAAAGAACAACGCTCCGAAAAAACCCAAGGAAAAGCAGCAGCAATCGAAGCTAAGTGTCATTGGTTCCGCAAAATATAGAGCAAAATAAATGACGGGAATCGCCAAAGCACCGATCGGGGTAAGCCCAATTTCAATCCTGCCGCGGTTCAGGTAAGCAACAAACAAACTGCCCAACATGATTCCAACTCCAACCAGCAGAAACCAATAGCCATATAACGAGCCCATTCCTATCTTTCCTACCACCACTTCCCCGGAAAGCTTAACCAGAACCAGATAAAAAAAGCTTCCGACTCCCCAAAACCAAGCATCCCCCAAAGCGGAATATCTTAAGCCCCTATGTTTAAAAAGATAAAAAAGGTCGTGAAAATGCCTAACCAAAAGACTCCGACGAAAGGGTTTTCCTCGAATAACTTGGGTTTCAGGAATTGGCAAAGCAATAACCCAAGAAGCGAGTGCAAACACCGTGACAAAACCGCATATAATGAGAGCTGCAACCCATCCCCCTCGCTCCTCAACCAAGTGATCAAAAGCAATAGCCCCAACAAATGCTCCTCCGAGAATGCCAACCATGGCCAACATTTCCATGTATCCAACCGCTTTCCCTAATCTGCTTGTTCCGACCAACTCCTTAAGGATTCCTTTTTTAGCCGGAGACAAAAAAGCGGATTGGACCGAAAGAAGAAAGAAACCGGCTAGGGAAAACTCCAAATTCCGGGCATACAGGGCACCCGCGAGCAAACTGAGTCCAAGCAATTGTCCAAAAAGAGAGAAGACAATAACCTTTTTCTTAGAAAAGCGATCAGCAACCCATCCGGCAAAAGGAGCAAACATAACAAAGGGCAAAATCAGTAGAATTGAAACCTGTTGATTCACCGTATCCATACTTGCTTTTCCGAATTGAACCGCAGCCATTACTGGCAGCATTGCTTTCATCACATTGTCATTAAAAGCTCCAATGGTTTGAGAAATCATTAGCGGCCAAACAACCTTAAATGACTTTTCTGCCCGGTTGTTCATGATCAAATGAAGTATCCTCCTCGCCTCATCAAATTCATTTCACATTCGATTTTCCAATTGCCAAGAGAAATCGAATTATGATGAAGATAACAAATGTTAAAAAATATATTTACCAAATGGTTAATCTTTGTATCCGCATGCTCTTTTATTGATGGGAAGCCATTGAATGTACTCTTCATCTTTACCGATGATCATGCCTATCAAGCCATTTCTGCTTATGGTTCCAACCGGAATAAAACCCCGAACATTGATCGGATTGCCCAAGATGGCATGCTTTTTAACCGTGCCTTTGTAACCAACTCGATCTGTGCTCCTAGTCGAGCGGTTATTCTAACGGGGAAACACAGCCATCTGAACGGACAACTTACCAATGGACAAAGGTTTGACGGCGAGCAACAAACCTTTCCAAAACTTTTGCAAAAACAGGGTTATCAAACCGCTATAATTGGAAAATGGCATCTCAAAAGCGATCCCACAGGTTTTGACTTCTGGCAAGTCTTGCAAGGTCAGGGTCCTTATTACAACCCTCCAATGAATACTGCTCAGGGCGTTCAAAAGATTACCGGATATACCACGGATGTAATTACTGATATTACTCTTGACTGGCTTAAAAATGACCGAGATAAGGACAAACCCTTTTTTGTTATGAGTCAGCACAAGGCACCTCACCGTAATTGGCAGCCAGGACCCAAGTATTTAACCAAATATAATGACATCAATATCCCGGAACCAGAAACCTTACGGGACGAGTACAAAAATCGTCTCGAACCCGCCTCCACTCAGGCCATGTCGATCGATGGTCATCTTTCTGTCAATGATTTAAAACTTAAAGCTCCAGGCAACCTGACTCCCGAGCAGAAAGCACGATGGGATGCTGCCTATAATCCAAAGAATGAGGCTTTTGAAAAAGCAAAGTTAGAAGGAGATGCCCTATTTAAATGGAAGTACCAAAGATATGTAAAAGATTATCTTCGCTGCATCGATTCCGTAGATGAAAATATAGGTCGCATGCTTGACTATCTTGATGAAAGTGGTCTGGCTAAAGACACGGTTGTCATTTATTCTTCCGATCAAGGCTGGTATCTTGGTGAGCATGGATGGTATGATAAGCGTTGGATGTACGAGGAGTCTTTCCGTACCCCCCTCATCGTTCGCTGGCCGGGAGTCACCAAGCCTGGCACGCAAAATACCGATCTTGTACAGAACTTGGATTATGCCCAGACATTCCTTGATATTTGTGGAGCTAAATCACCTAAAGATATGCAGGGTGCCTCCATTGTCCCGCTGCTCCAAGGGGCAAAACCCAAGAATTGGCGCAAGTCCCTTTACTATCAATATTATGAGTTCCCAGGTGCTCATTCGGTCCGTCGGCATTACGGGGTAAGGACGGACCGGTACAAACTCATTCATTTCTACATGCTAGACGGATGGGAATTATACGACTTGGAAGAAGATCCCAACGAATTATATTCTCTTTACGGAAAGCCTGGTTATGAAAAGGTCACTGCCAAGCTCAAGACAGAACTTAATCGGCTCCGTAATCAATATAAGGTACCCGAAGATACCCGCCCACTTACGAAAGTACCTCGAGTAAAGAAGAAAAAGAAAAGTGGCTAGTTAGGAAGAAATTGCGTCTATGGCAGCTGCAAGTTCAAAATCTTTCATTGTTACTTTCCCCCCTGCTGAATGAGTATTTAAAGCAATCTCAATTCGGTTATAACAATTAAATATTTCTGGATGATGATCCCTCTGCTCCGCTTCATAAGACAACTTTACAAGAAAAGACATAGCCTCTCGGAAGTCCTTCATTTTTAAGCCTTTTGTAAGTTTTTCATTTTCCAAGCTCCAAGTAGGAAAATGGATCAACTTACTTTCGATTTCATTTTGGTTCATTGCATGATTCATATTTTCTGAAGGTATAACTTGCTTTCCTCATTGTCAATTTGCCGAGAACGCGTTGAAATGAAATTTCTTACATGAATCCCTTCACGATCGAAGAACAAGAAAGAATGCCCGAGCATGTGGCCATCATCATGGATGGAAATGGTCGGTGGGCACAATCCAAGGGAAAGCCTAGACTCTTTGGCCACAGAAATGGGGTCGAGAATGTTCGAAGTGTGGTTAACACTGCCAGAGAATTGGGTATTCCTTATGTAACTCTTTACGCTTTTAGCCAGGAGAATCAGAGTCGACCAGTTGCCGAAAAGTCAGGCTTAATGAAATTACTTGAAGAGTTTCTGAAAATTGAACTTAAGTCAATGGTTCGTGACGGCATCCGGCTTAGAGCAATCGGTGACCTCAATGGACTCCCGGAATTCGCCCGAAAAATAGTTCTGCAAACTATTGAAAAGACGAAGGCTAATCAGGATTGGAATCTCACTTTAGCACTCAATTATGGAAGTCGTCAGGAAGTGTTAGAAGCAATTAAGTCAATTTCTAAAAGCGAAAACCTCGATCCTGAAAGTCTTGAATGGGATGATTTTTCCCAATATCTCCAAACTAGAGATTTACCCGACCCCGATCTTATCGTGCGAACCTCCGGGGAATTTCGCCTGAGTAATTTTCTTCTTCTGCAAGCCGCATATGCTGAAATTTTTGTATCTCCCCTCCACTGGCCTGATTTCAACCGCAATGCTTTTATTGACTCTATAAAGGATTATGTACACAGAGAGAGGCGTTTTGGCAAAACCCGAGAACAAGTAGTTTCCCTTACCTAGATCGCTCCACCATGCTCATTCGCACCTTATCCACTACTGTACTTTGGTCATTAATGGGAGCAGTCGTGTATTCAACCAAGGAGGCGGGGGCAATGTGGATTCTAAACCTTTGCTCGACCCTTACGCTTTTTGAAATTTATACCATTCTTGGAAGGCTTGGTTTTGCCGCAAATAGAATGTCAGGACTGATCACCGGAGGTTGCATGATTCCTGTTGCGTTTTATTTCCCCGGGGCGGGAGTCGATGTTCTTGCTATCGGTGCCCTTCTCACTTCAGCCGCATGCGTACTTTTCCCCCAGGCTCAGCGTGGAATGTATGTAAAACGATTAATGCCCACTTTTTTCGGCTTATTGTATGTAACCTTTTTGCTCCACTATTTCGTTCAAATTATTCAATTTGCAGAAGTAGAGAGTACCGATGAAAGCCTCGGTTTTGGTCTTTTCTTTTCCTTATGGGTGGTAGTCGTCGCAAAATTCAGTGACATCGGGGCTTTGTTAATTGGGAAAATGATTGGAAGGACAAAAATGGCTCCTTCTATTAGCCCAGGTAAAACCATTGAAGGTCTTATTGGGGGATTAGCTGCCTCCTCAGGAATAGGGGCTCTCATTCCTTGGCTTATTTTGAATTACATGCCAATGGTTGTAAACTTTGGTTCCTTCGATTTCTCCCCCTCACAAGGTGCAGTTTGGGGTCTTTTAATCGCAGTAACTTCAGTAATTGGAGATTTAATCGCCTCGGTTTTAAAGCGTCTTGCAGGCATGAAAGATTCTGGTGGTGCCATCCCCGGAATCGGAGGATTGTTGGATTTAACCGATAGCTTAATCCTCGCCGCTCCTACCGGGTACTTTATTTTACTTATTCTGCAACCGTGAGCTCGGCCAAAAAGTTCGTTCTGTTGGGAGCGACTGGTTCCATTGGGGAAAGTACGCTTCAAGTCTTACGCAAACACCCGGAGAAGCTCGAGCTGATTGGGGTCTCTGCTCACAAACAGTCTGAAAAACTGCATTCCATCATAGAAGAATTCAAGGTTCCAAATGCTCACCTTATTTGCCAAGGCGATCAAAGAGTCCCTTTCCCCAAAAAAACTAACCTTGGACAAAGTACAGACCAACTAGATGAACTGGCTGCTCATCCAGAAGCAGAACTGGTTGTGGTTGCGATCGTTGGTTCTGCGGGACTTCGCCCCACTTTGGCTGCATTAAAAGCAGGAAAAGATGTCGTTCTTGCCAATAAAGAATCTCTGGTCGTTGGTGGTAAATTAGTTACGGATACAGCCCGTGAGTCTGGTGCCCGAATTATTCCTGCTGATAGCGAACATAATGCGATTCATCAATGCTTACTGGGTCAAGAAGAACGAGAACTCGACTCGATCATTTTAACTGCTTCGGGTGGGGCTTTCCGTGATTTGCCCCTCGAAAAATTAAAAGATGTAACCCTCAAACAAGCTCTTAAACATCCCAACTGGTCGATGGGGCCAAAGGTTACCATCGATTCCGCAACCATGGCAAACAAGGGGCTTGAGTTGATCGAGGCTTACTGGCTTTTCGGGCTTCCTTCAAACAAGATGGAAGTGGTCATCCATCCTTCAAGTATTGTGCATGCAATGGTTCGATTTATTGATGGATGTTGTCTTGCTCAACTTAGTCCACCGTCCATGACCTTCGCACTCCAGAATGCACTCCTCTTTCCGGAGAGACATGCCGGAGTGGAAAAATCTTTGGATTTTTCTCAAAGTTTTGATTTATCATTTTCTCCGCCTTGCCATGACAGATACCCCTGTCTGAGGCTCGCCCGAGAATGTTTATCCCAAGGAGGTCCCTACCCCCTCGCGTTTAATGCCGCCAATGAAGTTGCCGTCGATGCTTTTCGTATGAATCGAATTGGCTTTGTTCAAATTTCGAACATAATTGAAGAATCTTTGAATAAACTAAACACAAATGAACCCACTTGTCTCGCTGACTTGTTGGAATTAGACACCGTAATACGCTCAACTGCTTCTCAATCCATCGCCTTACTTGGTCACTAGTCAATTTATGTCCCTCCTTTACGATTTTGCCTTTATTTTCGTCGCTTTGTTTGCACTTGGCTTCACGATTTTCATTCACGAACTAGGTCATTTTTTAGCTGCTCGCAGGCGTGGATTGCTGATTACACGCTTTTCCATCGGCTTCGGTCCCAAGATTTTTGGATGGACTCGAAACGGGGTTGAATATCGTCTTTCAGCTATCCCATTCGGGGGCTATGTCGCCCTTCCTCAACTGGTAGATATGGGGAGACTGGAAGGAAATGAGGAAAAGGATGGTGAGAGAAAACCATTTAAGTCTTGGGATGATGAAGAGGAGAATCAAAAAGAGAAACCGTTACCCAAGATAAGCTACACTGACAAAATGCTTGTTTCGGTTATGGGTGCAGTTTTCAATATCTTGCTTGCTTTCGCCCTTGCATGTGTCCTTTCCCTTTTCGGATATGATGTCCCTGATTCTCAACTAACTACCAAAGTCGGATATGTTTCAGAAAATGTTGAGCGATGGAATCCATTTACAGAGAAAGGGGAAGAAGTTTCTGGACCTGCCAAAAGAGCAGGTATCCTGATTAATGATCAGATAATATCTGTGGACGGAGCCAAAGTTGAGAACTTCATGGACATACAGAACCGAATTGTTACCGGCAAACAACGAACGGCTGAAGGCAGGAGGTTAGTAAATTTGACTATCCTTCGAGATGAGGTGCAGCAGCAAATTGAAGTTTTTCCTGAAATTGTTGGGAGTGAAGGTATCCGATACATTGGAATTGGTCCGAAAGAGACTTTCTTTATCGATTCCTTGGAGCCTGACATGCCCGCAATTAATGCGGGTCTTGAAGTGGGGGATCAACCGGTAAGAATTGACGACCAAGAAATTTATTCCTTTGTCCAACTCGTTTCCTATTTAAGTAGTACTGAAGCAAATCAAACGATATCCTTTACGGTTCGAAAAGGAGGAGAAAATGGTGAAGAAATGACTTATCAATTATCCCCGGTTGAGAAAGAAATCGGGGAAGGTAGTGAGGCAACCACCCGTAAATTGATTGGCTTCAGACCAAAAGCAAAAATCATTACCACTTTTCCAAATCCCTTTGTTTTAATTATGCGTCGGGTTAACGATATGTACCTAACCTTGAGTGGCCTCGTCAGCCCTCAATCCGATGTAAAGCTGCGAAACATGAGTGGGCCTGTCGGTATAGTGAATCATTTGAGCATTTTTGCAAAAATAGGATTCAAGAAACTTTTGTGGTTTGTGGTCTTTATCAATGTTAATCTTGCCATTCTTAACTTACTTCCAATTCCTGTTCTTGATGGAGGTCATATGCTTTTTGCCACCATTGAAAAAATTCGTGGTCAACCTCTTCCTCTTCCCTTTCTCGAAAGAGCTCAGATGCTATTCGTAGTCTTACTCTTCTCTTTTATGCTATATGTAACATTTTTTGATGTTCAGAGAATCGTTCCATTTTAATTTTTAAAGGTGAATGAATCTCCGTACTCGTACTGCGATTCCCGTTTTCAAGTTATTCGCAGAAATTCTCGGATTGTAAAAGTTGGGAATATCTCTGTGGGTGGGGGGAACCCTCTTCGTGTCCAATCTATGACGACCACGGACACTATGGATATTGATGCAACTGCCCAGCAGACCATCGAACTGGCCCAGGCTGGATGTGAGATTGTTCGAATCACCGCACCCAATGTTCGTGCTGCAAAAGCTCTCGGAGAAATCGCAAAGAAAGTAAGGAGTAATAAGATTTTCGTCCCTCTGGTCGCGGACATCCACTTCCTTCCCAAGGCAGCAATGGAAGCCGCCAAGCATGTAGAGAAAGTTCGGATCAATCCCGGAAACTATGCCGATCGAAAGAAATTTCAAATTCGAGAATACACTGATTCCCAATACGAAGAAGAATTAGAGCGTCTGCACGATGCATTCAGCCCTTTGGTGTTAAGATGTAAAGAGCTTGGTCGAGCGATGAGAATAGGGACGAATCACGGATCTCTTTCGGATCGTGTCATGAATCGTTTTGGAGATAGCCCTCGAGGGATGGCTGAATCTGCCATCGAATTTCTTCGCATTGCGAATTATCATGGTTACCACGAAATCATACTTTCCATGAAATCAAGCAATCCGAAAGTTATGATTCAAGCTTATCGTTTGGTGGTTTCATTGATGAAAAAGGAAGGGATGAATTATCCCCTTCATCTAGGTGTAACCGAAGCGGGAGATGGGGAAGATGCCAGAATTAAAAGTGCAATTGGAATAGGTTCACTTTTATTTGATGGTCTGGGAGATACTATCCGTGTTTCCCTGACTGAAGATCCGATTGCTGAAATCCCAGTTGCTCGTGATTTAGCTAGTCGCGCACATCTATGGTGGGAACATGGAGATAAAGAACCAATCTTAACCGAAGAAACTGACTTTACAGATCCATTTTCTTTCACACGCAGACCCGTTGATACAATCCATCTTGGTAGACCCCCCATATCACTAGGAGACAAAAATCCACCCGCCGTAGTTGCTTCCCCCCAAGGCCCTCTTTCCGATTCCGCCTCCATCATCCAAGAAGTGGCTAGAACCCAAGTCTCTGCTAAAGATGCACGCGTGGAAGGCTTGCTGGTTTCGTTGAAAGACACAAATGAGATTCCAGAGCTTCAAACCTTGGCGAGATCGGTCATGGGTGCTTTATCCTTCATAGTTGTGGAAGACTCCCGCGAGGAAGACGATATTCCTCCTGCAATACCCGGTTCAGTCCCTATGATCTGGTTTCCCAAGAATGAATTTACCGAAGAGTCAGAACTTGCCCGATTTCTTGCCCTCTGTGAAGAAGCGGGGCATCACCCTGCAGTTGTTTTTTGCCCAACAAAAATCAGCCCTGGTTTATTAACCCTTCTTACTCTTTCTACTAAGTCTCCAATCGTCACGGTCAGTTCTTCTGTATCGAAAAACCCAATTGCAAATTATCGCCAACTTGCATCTGCACTTCATGAATTAAAATTACCATTATGGATTCGTAATCTTGAAGATGATCGGATTTCAAACGAGGATTTTTTTTCAGGGCGGTTGCTTGATGCTTCAATTTTATCAGGTTCTTTACTTTGCGATGGTCTAGGGGATTTAATTTCGGTTGAAAACTTCGGTTCGCTCAACCGCAATCGTGGCTTGGCATACAACATACTTCAAGGTGCGAGAGCTCGAATCTCTAAAACGGAATTTGTAGCCTGCCCCAGTTGTGGACGTACATTATTTGATCTTCAAAGCACTACTCAAAAGGTTAAAAATGCCACTGGACACCTCAAGGGCTTAACCATTGCTGTAATGGGATGTATTGTCAACGGACCGGGTGAAATGGCAGATGCGGATTTTGGATATGTTGGTTCCGGACCTGGTAAAATCGACCTTTATGTGGGTAAAGAAAGAGTAAAATCTGCAGTATCCGAGACTGAAGCAGTTGACCAACTTGTCCAACTGATACAAGAAGAAGGTAGATGGATCGAACCCTAACTAACCAAACCCCAGACCTTTCTAATGCCGACTCTGCACTGTTCGATCGCATTCTTGCCGGTCACCTTGCTACCATCTCCCAAGTTGAATACTTCCGGGAAAATTTTGGTAATGCCGAAAGTCGTTGGAAAAAAGACGGTACCCGGGTGACCATTGTGGACGAGACCATATCCGACGAGCTCTTCCTACTACTCCAAAAAGACTTTCCTGATGATGACTATTGCTCCGAGGAGGCTCTTGAAACCCCAGAACCAATTCCTACCGAAGCCGAATTCTGCTGGATCCTTGACCCCGTGGACGGTACTAACAACTACGCTGTCGGGGTTCCCGAATGTTGCATCTCCCTTGGTCTGCTCCGGCACGGTGTTCCGGTATATGGCTTCATTTACGATTACGGACGTGATAACCTACTCCAGGGGGGGAAGAATTTTGGATCGATTGAAGGAACTAATCCCGTCTCTGCCGCTGACGAGCTGGTCAATGAAAAACTCACCTTTTGCATGCATTTTCCCATACCTCCTCATATTTTAACTACCCTGAGCCCTGCTCTCAATATTTGGAGAATCCGCTGTCCAGGTTCCGCCGCTATTGGCCTTGCCAATGTGGCCACTGGCAGACTTGATGGTTGCCTAGAATTTCGTCCGAAGCCCTGGGATTGCGCTGCCGGTTACCCGATTTGTGAAGGAGCCGGTGCCGCTTTTCATTTTCTCAATAAGCCCGTTTTCCCTCTTCACTCTTTCTCCCCAGACATGGAATCTTGCCCCTTCCGTGTTGGCTCCGCAATCTTTCATCAAGAAGTAATGGGTGCCTTAGAACGGAACAAACCCGACTGAGAATTCCAACTTGACCCTATCCCCTCAACAGGTTTACTTAGATTCTTTGGACGCGGGCATAGTTTAGTGGTAAAACCCCAGCCTTCCAAGCTGGTGTCCTCGGTTCGATCCCGAGTGCCCGCACCATCAAACTCAAAATTGTTTCGCACCATCTCGGGATGGAACTTTTTCAATCGCATCTCGAAACATTTTTCCTGAAATTGCCAATCAAAAGTCTCTGAGCTTGAACATGTTTTGTCTGACTAATACAGGGCTTTAGTCGAACAAGGCACTTACCTTTTTCAAAGTCAAAAAATCAGGAGTTTCAAAGTCTTTCAAACATAGACTGGCACCGGTGAAATCATGTTCCAATGCATATTCACTTGGGGCAACCACACACTTCATTCCCGCATTTAATGCTGCCTTCAGTCCATGGTCCGTATCTTCGAAAACAACACAATCCTTGGGTTCCACACCACACTGTTCTGCTACTAGTAAATAAATCGCAGGATCTGGTTTTTTATGAAGCGTATCGTCGCCCCCGCACAAGGTTTTCAATGAAGTTAAAAATTTTGAACCTAAGGCTGATTCCAAGACTTCAAAAGCCGCTTTTTTTTCGCATGCCGTACCAATGGCAAGGGGAAATTTTTCTTCTTGGATTTCATTGAATAGCCTTTCTACTCCTGGTCTCAAAGTAAGATTACCCAGACTCAAATCAGCAGTAATAAGGTCGATATACAATCGAGTTTTCCTTTGATACATTTCTTGCTTAAATGAGCCGTATTCTTTTTCGGATCGTTCCAGCAAGGAGAAAATTTCCTTCAATTTCCCTCCACCCATTATTTTCATCCGGTCCATGTAATCTTGTGGGTTCCAAGTCACAGCTAATCCAATTTCCTTAAATAATTCATTGTAGGCACGACGATGATAATCTTCAGTTTCAAGAATAGTACCATCGAGATCAGAAATTATAAGTTTTAATGACATGGGAAATTTATTTGCTGAAGAGAGCTAGAAATTCTAGATATTTCGATTTATAAAAGTCTTCGTACTTTGATCGGGGATGAATTTGGCGAGCTAGCTGAACCATGGCCTTGGATGCTTCTGCAACGCTTTGATGATTATAGCCTGCGGCCGCCAAAATAGCAGCTCCAAATGCGGAATTTGGGTTCGCTGGAATGGTAATTATTTTCTGGTGAACATCCGCTCTGATCTGCAGCCCTATTGAGCTCTTGGTGGTACCGCCCATTGCAAACAAGGAACCCTTGGTAGAACCACTCAAAGATCGGATTAAATCAAACACCATTGCTTCGGTAAATGCAATTCCTTCCAAACAAGCTTGGTAGAACACTTTTTCATCTCGATCCTGAAGAGTATTGAAAGGCCTAAAATCTTTACTGGCAATCGGGAGCCTTTCTCCCACTCGAATAGAAGGATAAATGAATCCATGGGTCAAAATTTCAGAATTCTTCAAATTTTCCTCTATATTTTGCTCCTTACCTGCAAAGTTTTTCCTAATAATTTCAGCCCCTGCGTTTGATGCACCACCCAGTAACCAGAAACCATCTGGATACTTATGGCAATAAATACGTCCGTTCTGATCCAACAGTTTGTTTCGGGATAATCCCTTGATCGCAAGTGTGGTACCAATAGTGGAAGCCCAGTCTCCAGTTTGTGTCGCTCCAGATGCATAAAACGCGGCATTTGAATCGGTTGATCCTGAAACTAAAACAACCTCATTTTTTAAGCTCCATTTTTTCCTAAGCCTATCAGAGACTGTCTCAAAACTCTTTCCAGGCTGAATAATCGGAGGCAAATTAAGGGCTCCAAGGATTTCGTGCTCCGTCCAATCCTCACGATCCAAATCGACTCCAGTCTTCATGGCATTTGTAAAATCAGTTGGGATTTTAGTCGTACCTGAGAGCCACGAATAAAGAAAATCAGAGGAATGAAAAAAATATGTATTCTCTGGAAGTTGCCAATTATCTTGCATCCAAAGTATTTTAGGCAAAGCAAAAGTAGGTGAACATGATCCGTTGAAAATTGCAGTGCAGCGTGCAGCCTCCTTGACCGCTCTCATATCATTATGCATAAGAGCATTCCCAAGTGCGTCACCTTTTGGAGCAACAGGCAACACCGTCCCTGAAGTCCCATCAATTGCAATCGCTCTAATTTCACGATTTGAACTTTGTGAAAAAATAGCCTCAAGAAGCTCTTCAAATGCCAGAATCCACTCTTTAGGATCTTGCTCTGACTCGCCTTCATTATCGCTGAGGTTGACTTGCTTAAAAGCTATTTGATTTTCTGAGAAAACCCTACCGTCCCCGTCAACAATTACACTTCTAATTCCTCCGGTACCAAGATCAATTCCTAGAAAAAGCATGGATATCTTCAAGCAACAAAAAGTTAGACAAGCGAGAAAAACAAGGATGCAAAAGGAAAATTTTAAAAAAATCTAAGAAATTTGGAAATTTCAAGTTGAGTATTTGTTGAGGTCAAATTTAATTTATGGAATGACTACTTACTTTTCCGAAACTCGAAATGATTCTAAAAACTATCGTACTCTAATTGATGCCTTGCGTTCCACTTCAAAACGCCTTTCTCAAGAAGGGGTTGAATACCAATGGGGGCATATGGGGCAATGCAATGCGGGTCACCTCATACAAACCATTACTGGTATGAGTAGTTTTGAACTGGTCGAGTCTATTGACTTTAATATGGATGAGTGGTCCGAACATGCAACCGATTACTGTTCCAAATCAGGTTGTAAGGTGGATGATATATTCCATGAAGTAGAAAAGCTTGGTATGACCCATCACGATATTATCCGTTTGGAAAATTTATCCGACCGTAAAGTCTTAGAAAATCTGGAGGGTGGATACCGCCCCTTGCAAAAAAACCACAAAGACGATGTGATATGCTACATGGAAAGTTACGCGGATCTTCTCGAAAGTAAATAGTTTTGCCCCTTGTCTGATTTATCTCGGCAATGGTATTGAGATAAAATGCTCTCTTCGTTTTTGAAATTCTTTTCGATCCTTATTAGCTTTGGTGCACTCGAAGCTTCAAGTGCTATAAACGAAACCTACACGAGCGCAAAGGATCCTAATTTGTCGAAGGATTTCATCTACCAAGGTGAATACACTGGTGAAACACATGGAGCTCAGGTTATTTCTCTAGGAAACGGTCACTTTCAAGCAGTACTATTCCCAGGCGGTCTCCCTGGTAACGGTTGGGATAAAAAGAACAAAAGCTTAGTCTCAGGTACTTTAGTTGAAAATTCTGTAATTCTTAAGAATGCCGAAGGCGAAAGATCATATTTAGCCAAAGATCCTTCCTTATTCAGTGCCACAAAATTATTTCCACCTCCGGGGCACAAATTATTTTCTGGGAGTATAGAGAGTGAGATCATGACCTTACTTGGTGAAAATGGTGAGAAATTACACCTCAAGAAAATCATCCGGGAAAGTCCAAGCCTTGGAAAAAAACATCCTGAAAATGCAATTATACTTTTTGATGGGTCCAACAAGGACGAATGGGTCGGGGGTCGCATTGATCCCAAGACAAAGTTACTACATACCGACGGGAAAGACATTATCTCTAAAAAAAAATTCAATGATTATCATTTGCATCTTGAGTTTCTTCTGCCTTATCGCCCTTCTGCAAGAGGGCAAGCGAGGGGTAATAGCGGCCTTTACCATGTGAGCATGTATGAAAATCAAATACTGGACACCTTTGGTTTGGAGGGGCTTCATAACGAGTGTGGGGGTATTTACTCTCTGCAAAACGCTATGGTTAATGCCTGTTTTCCTCCTCTTTCATGGCAGACCTACGATATTGATTTCGTCAACGCAAGGAATTCTTCAGGGGAAAAGATAAGCAATGCAAGAATCACCGCTAAGCTCAACGGGATTCTAATCCACGATGGATTCGAAATACCTACAAAAACTGGTGGTTCTCGTCCAGACCCGGAAGGCACTCCTGGGAAAATCAAACTGCAGGGTCACAATAACCCGTTACAATTCAAAAATATCTGGATTGTAAAAAAATAACTCCCTATTTCCTGGCATGATTTAGGGCCATCTAAATAAATCATAAGTTAGGTATTAAAATATATTTAGTGTATCTATTGATATATATCAAGAACAGTAGTATCTTTCTTATTCATGACTACTCAAAAGAAATCAAAAGAAGTATTGGAGGTTGGTGATCTCGTAGTTGAAAAAAAAGTAAGAAGTAAAAAGAAGAGAATTGGCGAGATCATGTTTGTCCGTGAAGGAAGGAGAAGAAAACTCGAGATGATAGAGCTCAACAAGCATGACCTCTCTCCCCTCACCCGAGGAAACATGGAAGGGCCAAAGATTTTTTCTCTATTCGATTCTGAATGCAAAAAGTTAAAGCCTTTAGGTTTTAAAAAGGAAAAAAAATTTGAAATCGGTGATCTCATTAGATTCACCAAAAAAAACAGATCAAGATTTGGTATGATAACCAGCTTTATTCACCCAGACGGATTATATTCCGATTCATTCGAAAAAGGATACAATGGTAAAGACTTTCTAGAATGTATTGAAATTTTACCCAAACAAGGATTACCAAGAAGAAAGGACGAAAAAGATAAACCTTATATATTTCTTGCTACCCCAGAGCACAGTAAAGAATGCCTTGTCATTCCCATGGATGAAAATGGTGGAGTTAGGATCAAAGAAAGGAAGTTTTCGTACACAAAAAAGACGTGCGCCGATTAAGACACACGTCTTTAGGTTGCTAACCCATGAAACCTTTCCTCTGAAAAACTGAATTGCATAACTAGCGCCACTTTTAGTCTTATCACAACATTTGTTCTATTTTTTCACTTCCAAGAGTCGAGGAACCAATTGGTTGGATCAAATAAAGCAGAGTAAATTACCAGTTCTTAAGCAGGTCGTCCCAATATTTATCCAAAGCTTGGGCGTCTGAAAAAGATTTGGTTACCGACGCTTTTTCGTCAATTGGATCGTGATATAAAAATTCGATCTTATTTTTGGCTTGGAGTTTTTTAAACAAATAAACTTGAGATTTATTGATGCAGACAGGATTTCCGTCGGTATCTACCCCAGCTTTAATCACGGACAAATTAGCTTCAGACTTCTGAAAGATTGCCCCCATAAAAAAACTGGTCAGTGCCAGCATTCCGAAACCGATAAGTATTCTTTTAATTTTATTCATAATTTACATTTTTTGAAGTTGGTGAATTACATGACATTATATTACATGGAAAACTTGATCATTTCACCATAAATTAGTTTATCTCAAGTTATTTCCTTTTTATTTATGATTTGCTAAAATCAATAATTCCATCACTCATTCTAGGCTTGAGCTCAAAAAACTCTTTTCATTTTATCAAGTTTAAAGAATCTTCCTTGCAAGAATTACTTAGTTGGATCGAAAATGAAGATGACCTTATTTTGTGGTCCGGCAATACCTTCGATAAAGCTTTCTCTCTACCAATCTTCCTCAAACATTTAAAAAGAGAAAACCTTAATTCATTTGCTTATGTTAACCACAAAAATGATTTATTTGCATATGGTGAAATAGTGCAAACCAAGCCCAAAATTGCCACGATTTGTCGAGTTATCGTTCACCCTGAAAAAAGAGGAATAGGAGTCGGTCAAGAATTCTGTAAAGAATTAATTTGTTGGATCCAAAAAAAGGATAAATTCAACTGGATTTCCTTAAATACTCTTCGAAATAATTTAAAAGCTTACCATTGCTACAATAAGCTTGGTTTTCATGAAGTAAAAGTTCAACCAAAAGCTCGATTCTTAAATGGAAGTTGGCAAGACTTGATAATTATGAGAAGAAAAATATGAATCTCTTTATCATTTTTTGAGTCAACACTGAAGCAATTAAAAATTTCACTACATTTATATGATGCAAAAAAACAAAAACCATTCCCTTTCAAACGGAAAGTATGTAATTTGGTTTGCTTCCGTTCTCATCTTCATTGGTATTTCGAGACACTTACCATTAGATTATCCAGAACTCTTTAATTTTTCTCCGGTTATTGCGATCTTCCTATTTTCCGCGGCTTACATAAAGGGTCGCTTTTCTTGGATAGTACCAACAATTGGGGTTATACTTTCTGATCTGTTACTCTCTGCATTTTATGGTCATAAATTGGTAGAGCCTTTCATGTTTGTCGCTTGGTTTTCATATGCTCTTATTTTTCTTTTGGGGAAGTGGATGGGGACTAAGGGCAATATTTACAAGATCGGAATCTGTGGACTTATTTCCGCTTTTCTCTTTCACATAATTACTTGCTCCTTCTCGTGGTGGATTAACCCAGCTTATGTAAAAACTATAAGCGGTTTGGCTCAGGCCATTTTCTTGGGAGAACCAGGTTTTCCTCCCTCTTACTTATTTCTAAAGAACACAGTTCTGGGCACCCTCTTTTACAGTTCCTTATTTGCTTATTTGGCAAAAACCTTATCCTTACAAACGCATGCAAATTTACCGATTAGAGTACATGCAAATTAATCTTTCTATTTAGTTCTTTGTCTTAGTGCTTCGAATAAACATACTCCGGTAGCTACTGAAACATTCAAGCAATCAACGGTTCCAACCATAGGTATCTGTAGCAATTCATCACAATTGTCCGCAGTTAAACGCCGTATTCCTGTTTCCTCAGCCCCGACGACTAGTCCAAAAGACCCGGTCATATTCATTTGATAAAGAGATTGGGACGCTTGGTCACTTGTGCCCAAAAGTCTAATCCCTCGCACTTTAAGCTCTTTCATCAATCTTGAGAGGTTTCGAACTCGCATTAATTTTAAGGATTCAGCTGCCCCTGCCGCTACATGCCTTACGACCTCAGTTATTCCAGCGGATCGATCTGCTGGAATGATAACCATGGTCACTCCAGCAGCATCTGCGGAACGCAAGCAGGCACCAAGATTTCTTGGGTCTTGAACTTGGTCAAGAATTAGTAAAAAAGGGATACCCTCGAAATCATCCAAGAATTTCAAGCCCTCCTCTTCAGAAAAAGTTGAGATCCCAACATCTGGATTGGAGTGGGTTCTTCTACCTAAGGATCTGGAAAAACGTTTGGACATTAATGGCTCCTTAAATAGGCGAAGGCATAGTAGGAAAAAGTGCTGTTTTCAGCAAGGCTCTCAGCATTTGTTCCACGAAGAAAATCAATAGTATCTTTAATTTCTTGGTAGGAAGACAATTTTTTCACTTTTTGAGGAACTGACATCATAAATTGATTGAAGAATGACAAATTTTCTCGAAAGAGCAAGAGAGTGAATTCAGGGGATGAGCGAACTTAACTAAGAATCAATACGCAGAGAGGGTAAAAAAGATAGAGATTGCTGAGAATTATCTACCATGCCAGAAGGCTGAGAAATGGCAGCGAAAGCGATCATTGCCGCGTTGTCTCCAGTATGGCGCTTATCGGCAGGTAAAAATTTCAACTCATTAGCCTGACACAATTTGCCAAACTCATCTCGCATGAGTTCATTGTTAGCCACACCTCCAGATAGTCCAAAGCTTTTGAAACAATCTGGTGAAATTACTTGCCCCGTTTTACGAACTAATTGATCCACCACTGCTTTTTGGTAAGATGCAGAAAAATCTGCTTTATTAAGTTCAACTTCAGACTCAGTCCATTTATTCAACTCATAAAACAGGCTTGTTTTTAGTCCTGAAAAGCTAAACTTCAACTCATTCTTTTCTGGAAAAGCCAGGGGGAAATCGAAAGCTTTTGGATTTCCATCTTTAGCAGACTCTTCCATTTTTGCACCACCAGGATATGGCATCCCGAGCAACTTTGCTCCCTTGTCCAAAGCTTCTCCTGCAGCATCATCGACAGTTTCAGCAATCACCTTTAATTGGAGAGATATGTCTAACGAAAAAAGTACGGTATTTCCTCCGGATACCAAAAGTCCAAGGTGAGGCACATAATCCTGCCATTCAAAATGATTCCCTAAAAACGAAGGCATAAAAACTGAGAAAGCATGTCCACGAAGATGGTTCACTCCAAAAACGGGTACATTCCAAAGCAAACCCAAAGTCTTGGCGTACGAAATTCCGATTCCGAGGCATCCAACTAAGCCAGGCCCACGGGTAACCGCAATGCTTGTTACCATCTTAGGAAGATCAAATTCCTCACTTGCAAGTTTCAACAAGGGCACGAAATTATTTAAATGTTCACCAACGGCAAGATCGGGAACCACGCCACCATATTCAGCATGCCTGTCGACTTGACTATGTATCCATTCACCGAGCAACTCTCCCTGTTTTGACATGAGAGCCAGTGCAGATTCATCGCAAGAGCTTTCTAATGCTAACCACATTAATCTGCTCTATTTGTCATGCTATTCATGGGAGTCATTTAATTCATTGTTTTCAAGAAGGGAGTACGCTTTTTCCAACTGTTGGTCATCTACTTCCTCAAAACCTAATAATCTCTGATATTCTCCACTGTCTTGCATATTCTTGGCATAGCGCTGTAGGCGTAATTTGGTTTCATTATCTTCACTACAAGGAATATGATGGTCTGGTTCAATTCCGGTTTCATGGATAGTGGAACCATCTGTAAAAAAATACATTGCAGTGGTTAGCTTCATTCCAGAGCCGAGATCAAGAGGATAAATGGTTTGAACCGAACCTTTACCAAAACTTTTCTCGCCAACCAAGACGGCACGTTTCGATTTGGATAATGCTCCAGCAACGATTTCGGATGCACTAGCACTTCCTTCGTTCAGTAAAATAATCATTGGAATATTCAAAAACTTTTTAATTTTCTTGGATTTAAAATCTCGCTTTTGTACCTTTTTTCTCCCTCTCACACTGACAATCAATTCATCCGTAGGCAGGAAAAGGGATGCAACGTCAATAGCACCGGAAAGTAAACCACCCGAATTATCCCTTAAATCAAGTATCAAATTTTTGAAACCTGAATCTTCAAAAGCAATTAATTGATCTCGGACTTCCTCCCCACTTCTTTCAGTAAATTGAACAAGATGCATATATGCCGTTCCGTTTTCATTAATCCTTGATATGTCGAGGCTTGAAATCGTAATTTGCCCTCTGGCAACTTCTAAAATTTTAGTTCTATTTTTGAGATCTGTAATGGAAAGTTTTACGGTTGTTCCAGCAATTCCTTTAATTTTACTGCTTATCGTCTCCAGATCGACTTCCTCAATAGGTTGTGCATTTACTTGATCGATAACATCACCGATTTGTATGCCTGCGATCTCGGCAGGACTTTGAGAGAAAACCCGGGTCACCATGATACCCCGATCCACTTTCCTGATCATGATCCCAATCCCAACATACCTTCGATGGGTGTCATCATTAAAAACTTTGTATTCAGTAGAGTCAAAAAAACGAGAGTGACGATCTAAGCCTTCAAGCATACCATTCACTGCTTGGGTAGATAATTGAAACAGATCCGATTTATTCGGATCAACATATTCGGTATGAACAAGCCTCAAAGATTCTTCAAATTGCAATATTGCCTTCCAGTAATCCAACTTGAAAAATAGTCGAGCGGCAGGATTGATGTACAAGCTCATTAATACAAATCCTAAGAAAGCACAGCTAAGCCAGACTGGAAGAATCACCAACCAATTTAATCGACTCCCTTGAATTCCTCGCTTGAATTTCACCGTAAACGCAATACCCATACTCGATAACAATGCAAACCACAATCCTAAGAGAAGAACTCGTAACTTCGTTTGTAAATAGATTCAAGGATGTGCCCTTTATCCCTACGGATGAATACATTGACTGGGCTCTTTATGACCCAAAAATTGGATATTACAGACAGCAAAGGCAAAGAGTTGGAAAATCTTCCAAAGCGGACTTTTACACATCCTTTTCTTTTTCTAAAATTTGGCCTACATTGATCGTAGAATGTTGCACTCAACTTCTATTTCCTGATTCACCGGCTAATTATGATTTTGTTGAAATAGCCGCTGAACCAAGCTCAAGCCTTTTGCAAGATTACCCACACCCCTTCTCCTCCAACCATGTGATTAGGTTGGGAGATAAAATTGATATACCAAAGAAAGCAATTGTATACTCCAATGAGTGGCTGGATGCGCTTCCTTTTAAAAGATACTCCTACTCATCGGGAAGGAATGCATGGCTTGAACATGGGGTGGCTCTTCAAGGTCAAAGCATCATGGAAATAAGATCAGAGGAACCATTGGAAGAAAGTTCCCATCTCCCCTTTCAAAAGTATAGGAACCTACCCAATCGATACATCGTGGATTGGCCATCTAAAGCTCTTGAAGCCCTTACAAAGTTGATGTCTTCAAAAGAATGGGAAGGTTTATTCCTTACTTTTGACTATGGCTTGAATACAGATGAACTATTTCAAAACAGGCCAAATGGTACTGCAAGGGCTTATAAAAACCATGAATTAAGAAATGATATTTTTGCTTTTCCGGGAGAACAGGATGTAACCTGCCATCTCTGTTGGGATCAAATGGTAGGTATCTTAGAAAAAGAATCCTTTAAAAATATCGCATTATCATCTCAAGAAAGCTTTTTAATCCATTACGCAAAAAAAGCCCTTCAAACAAATGTAGAACAAGGAAATTTAGCTGAAATAAGTGCGATTAAAGAATTAATTCATCCCCAATATATGGGTCAGAAGTTTCAAGTTTTACATGGCCTCAGAGGACAAAACAGAGATTAAGGGAAATTCGGACCCATAAAATTGGTGGCTTCGTAAGGACAACCAATTTCATACATCCTTCTTATTTCTGACTCAGGCATAGAAGTTTTAAAAATAGCCAATTCATCCATGCTTCCTTGAAGAGTTATCTGGCGTTTAAATGGCTTCGCTTTCGAGCAGTACCCAAGAGAAGAATTTGAAAAGGAAACTGGGATTTGAGACCGGATCTTCTCGTGACTGAAAGAACGGCCATTTACAAAATGACTAACTTTTCTTTTGCTTAGGTCAAAACTGGTAGCAACATGCACCCATCGCCCCATTCTTTCCGAGCGGAAAGCAACCGCTGACTGATACATGTCCTTCTTACTTCCTCTACTTACCTCAAGTACAACCTGACCCTTTTGATTAATAAACCATGATCCTGAACCTGAAGATAGGGATTCAGAACAAAGGATCGGGGACATTTTATCCTTCAATTTATCGATCTTTATCCAAGCTGATAATGTAAATGCTTGCAGGCTGACATTAAAATCAAGCCTGACACGGTCATTTTTTCTTTTGAATACGAGAGCACCCTTACCAGGCCATCTTCCTTCGCTCCAGGTACAACCAATAATCGCTCCATTTAAAGAATCTTGATTTTGACTTGATTGATTTTGAAGAGCTCTTGCCCATGGCGAATGATGATCAAAAGAATAATAAAGGGATGTGTTTGCATTCTGTGCAATTTCTTCACTGAGCTGCACCCATGAAGCATGGCGATTTTGAGATTCTTCTTTGGACCTGAAAGCAATATCTGCGGTTCCAATAAAGGCTTCACTTGGCATTTCTACCCAGTTTGAAAAACCATTTGGATCAACGAACAAAGCCTGTCCTCCCGAAACTTCTCTCTCAACTTCTTCACCACTTTCATTTTCTCCAGCATAAAGAACATTCCCGCGATAAACATAAATTTCAGCTGAGCCTCCGTTGTGCACGCTCAGCCCAAATTCAGTACCCAAGTCAATCAGTTTACCTTTGGGTAAATTGATCGTAAATCCACGGGCAACTTCTGGAACGGTAGCCCGCAACTTACCCGAAGAAAGAGAACCTTCATTCGAGTTAATCAGTTCAAAGTTAACAGGTCCTTCAAGAATCACGGTGGAACCTTTCAGGAACTCAAGTTGAACTAAACCTTCATCAATTTGTAAAACTGAGGGTTCTAGGGTACTTCCTAAACTCGGGCGAAACCAAGTTTCATTGGACCACTTTACTCCTACTGACTTGGTCATTACAGCAAGCGTGAAATCATTAGTAACTGAATCGCCGAAATCAAGTCCTTCACTTTCCGCAGAAATCTCATCGTTTTCTGTAAGGAAATCGGTGGAAGTGAAATTAAGAGAAATGTAGACACCAAAAGCTATCGCAGCAGCAAATGCAAGAATCGGCGTTAGAAATTTTTCCATCTTTTCCTTCAAAGGGAAAAGGATTACTTCATCTTCAGAATCACCGCCAACCACCTCTTCTGCATAATGAGCAATGCTGGTGGACATATCCATGAATCGAATGTAATGCTTTCTTGCTTCGTCTGAATCTTCAAGAAGCTTTTGCAAACGCTCTTTATCCTTAATCGAAAGATTGTTTTCTACCAACCCGTCAAAAAGGTCATGTAATTCTAAGATTTCACTATCTGTTAATTTCATTTCGCTTGATCTAGAGATAATTCAAAAGAGACACAGTCGAATAAAACCTTACGAATTCGGTTTAATGCTTTATATGCCCCCTGGACGGTTCGACCACAAGTTTGAGCAGCGACAGCTACACTCTTACCTGATTCATACCGAGTCAGAACCATCCTGCGATCTCTCTCACTCAATTTATTTAAGCACTTACCAAGAGCTTGATGCCTATAATCGAGTTCCTCTTCCATTTGCCCGCGAGTTTGAGAAATTACATCCATTACTTCTTGGTTAAATACGACCTTAGCCATTGCAAATTTCTTTCGAGCTGCCCGTACTTTCCAATAGGCGATCTGACAAGCCCAAGAGTAAAAATTGGTACCAATCTCAAAATCTTTAAACTTTTCGCAAATAGTGAGGCTCGTTTCCTGTAGAATGTCTTCTGCATCGCTTCTGTACGGCACCAGAGTATGAATGTAAGCAAATAAACGACGCTGATATTTCATCATTAATTGAACCAATTCTGCAGATCGGTCATCAGGTCGAATCGACATCAGAAAAAACAATTAAGCGACCTGTTTTGCCAAGCGAGTGTTCTCTTTTTTCAACTTGTTCATGGCACCAAAATTCTCAAATTTATTCAAACCCCTGCGATCCACTTCTTTCAAGGCTTTTTCTAAACTTTTAGAGGAAAGTCGAACTGTTTTCGTCTTCGCCCGACAACCTTTTCGAATAGCAGGCTCGGTCATTTTGTAATAAATAGTACCCCCCGGAGTTTTAAACAAGCGGGGTGCTAGAAGGGTGTTTTCTTTGCGCCTTCTTTTAATTCTTTTGACGCTATTCGGAGGATGATTTTCAGAACCAGTACTATCGTCACAGGCAAGATCTCCATCTGCTTGAGCCAAGAGTCTTTCAATGGTGTCGCCATCCAAATATTTATTTGCCAAATCATTACAAGCAAAGCCTTCATCATAAGCGACCTCCTCAAACGGATCATTGATAGTCATAACCTTGTGAGCTGGGCCTAAAACTCCCTTAAAATCTTTCCAGAACCATTGTACAGCCTTTTGAACCGCTTTCCTACGATTATTCCCGTAAATGGCTTTCCTGGCAATAAACATCCGATCTGCCCCGAGCCGCGCCTCCAATAAATACTTGGTTTCGTAAATAAGGCGGAAATAATCTTCATAAGAAATCATAAGGGTAACTTCATATTTTTGGAAATCATTAACTTTCATCATGGCTTTGTCTCCTTTTGGGCGTTTCTAAACAATTAATG
>DEYT01000163.1:29222-32901 GCA_002364975.1 Opitutia bacterium UBA3151
AAAAGCATAGAGCTATACTTAAAGTGTGGTTAAATTCTTACAGTGGTCATAGAAAACGATCTAAAAGCAATCAAATAGGCCGCCCCCTTATTGCAAGATAGATGTAGGATTTCCGCGTATTAAAAAAGGTAAGCTTACTGGGAACTCCTTAAACTCTCTTCTTTTATATTACGCTGATTAGAAGGTGGTACATAGAATGAGGGTACGAGTTCATCGAGGTCCGAGGGCAGAACCTCCACGCGAACAAAGACATTTTTTTCGATTGCTTCCGTTTTAATCCGGGTAAGGATCTCGGGTAGTTGGGGTCCACTCTCCTGATTCATTGAGATCTGAGCCATACCCAGTCCTCCCTGAGCCACCGTCCAAAGACCAAGCGCTGACTGGGTGTCTTGGCAGTGTACGCAGACTTCTACTCCAAGGGATTCATCAAGGAAACTTAGTGAAAGACCAATCTCTCTGATCCCCTTCATCGAGTTCGAAAAACCGGCCAGAAGTGGATTTTGTTGATTAGCAGAAAACTCGGGACGATTCCAGAAATTTGGATCTATCTTGATGGCAAAAGTGAGTTGGCGATTGGGTGCCATCGAGTCGAGGATTTTCATAAATACCTTTTTTTCTGTTCCAGACAACGCTTCTTCGACTTGTTTCGGAGGACCAAACATAACCCTTGAATTCTTTTTTCCTTCCACAAATCCAAAGAGTAGATCGGTATCAACTTCGTTTTTTGGATTTAATATATCTACAGGCAGCAAAATGGTTGAAACATTACCTCTAACGACCCTGCTTTTTTCAACTTTTTCTCGAGCTTCAAGTCCTTCCTCTTTTTCTAGTTTCTCTAGAATATAGGATATTAAAGCTTTTGAATTGATTTTTCCTTTAAGTTTTGCTGTCAAAAAGAAATCGAAATCAGAACCCAACTTCGGGTTTTCTTTTTCTTCAATTCCTTCAAAAGCTTCAGCATTCAATTCAAATGCGACGATATCTTCAGCTTTTATTCCGGTCAGCTTTTGAAATCGCACCATTTCTTCATCCTCGGTTTCAAACTGATTTAAATCAGCGGCTAAAGTTGGGTACTTTTTTTCTACTAGTCGGTAAAATCCACTTTGCCGAATCGACTCCACTTGTACCTGAAAAAATAAGATGAATGAGAGTAAAAAAATAGAAGACATGGGATTTTTTTATTTGGTTAAAAAGTAAGAAATTAAATGAATCAAGGAATTTGGAATCTGTAAACATTGGTATCTCTTTTTTGATAATCCAGAGATTGGTAAAGTTGGTTGGCTTCTTTTCGACTGGCTCGCGAGGTTAAGTCTACGCATTTTGCTCTGATTGAGATGGCATGATCAAGTGCATGTTTCATCAATGCCTTACCCAATCCTTGACCCCTTGCCTTCGTATCGACCACCACATCTTCAATCCAACACTTAGTCCCAGTAGGGATCTCAACCACAACAAGGCTGAGCATTCCAAAAACTTCCTGATTTTCGTTTTTTGCAACCCAAATGAGAGTGCTTGAAGATTCGATTAAACCCCGGAGTCTTTCAGGAGATAAATGAGATGCGGAAGAGGATAATTGAGGTAGTAATTCATTGATCCCATTTAAAGCATTCTCATCAATTTGCTTAAGTTCTGAAATTGTGATCATAAAAATTAAATTTAAAGGCAGATTTAAATTAAAGCGAGAAGCTAAAGGAAAAACAAGATTGAACCTGAATCCAAAAAACGGCGTGGATTGCCCAATCCACGCCCAATCTATTTTTTTCAATTTCCATAATGTTATGCATTTTGAACTGGAATATTGAAAGGACAAACACGCCTTTAAAACAAGATTGAATCAAGGTTTCGATTTTTCATCTTAATTGTAACCTTTTGCAGACAATTTTATTTTCTACACTCCTATGGTCATTTAAAAAATCAAGTTATGTAATGTTCTTGCAAAGGTGGGTAAGACTTCAAACGCAGATATTTAAAATCCCGCACATTCTCTTAACCAACTTATTTAACAAAAGCATTATCTAGTTACAAGCTTGTTAACAAAGCTCTCAAACCATTCATTGAGCTCGGTTCCTTTGTCATTGATCTTTTGTTGAAAATCTTACATAATTCTTTTTTTCGTTTATTGGATTTTCAGTTTTCGATTAACTAAAATGAAATTAAGCGATTCGGTATAACAAATATTAAAATTAAAATGGAAATATATGTAGGTAATCTACCTTGGTCGACCAGTGACCAAGACTTAGCGGATGCTTTTGGCGCTTATGGAAGTGTTGAAAAAGCATCTATCATCTCAGACCGTACTTCCGGTCGTTCTAAAGGCTTTGGTTTTGTCACCATGAACAACGACGACGAAGCAAATCAAGCGATTGAAGCGATGAATGGCAGTGACCTTGGCGGAAGAGCTTTGAAAGTGAACGAAGCTCGACCTCGTGAAGAGCGCCCGCCACGCCAATCAAACTGGTAAATTCAAAACTTTAGATGTCATAAAGAAAAAGCCCGCATTTGCGGGCTTTTTTTATAATCTTATTTTTGCCCAGTCAGCTAAAAGTTTGAAAGATGAAGTTTTTTCCATCAAAAAAATAGATATGCAATCAAAACCTATTTCCTTTCTTGAAAGTGTAGACTTATACTTTGACCAAGCCGCAAGTGCGATGGATTTGCCCAAGGGCTTGGCACGCCAGATTCGGACTTGTAATGCTATTTGTGAAATGAAGTTCGGGGTTGAATTACGTGGCGGTTACGAAATATTCACGGGTTGGCGAGCCACACATAGTGAACATGTTCTACCCGCAAAAGGCGGAATTCGTTATGCTACCTTTGCTGACCAACAGGAAGTCGAAGCTCTTGCTGCTTTAATGACTTACAAGTGCTCGATTGTGAATGTTCCTTATGCCGGTTCCAAAGGGGCACTTAAAATTGACCCAAAAAAATATTCCCTTGAAGAGCTAGAACACATCACTCGTCGTTTTGCTCAAGAATTAGACAAGAGAGGATTTCTAGGTCCTGGATTGAATGTACCCGCTCCAGATATGGGAACAGGACAAAGAACGATGTCTTGGATTGCCGATGAATACCAAAGGTTACACCCTTCTGATATCAATGCCCAAGGTTGCGTCACCGGTAAACCAGTGCACTTTGGAGGGGTACAAGGGCGGGTAGAGGCTACAGGCAGAGGGGTACAATATGGACTCAAAGAATTTTTTCGAAATCCGGATGATGTCAAGAAGGCAGGACTGGAGGGAAAATTAGATGGAAAAAAGATTATCATCCAAGGCTTAGGAAATGTAGGCTATCATGCCGCTAAATTTCTGGAAGAAGAAGATGGGGCTAAAATTATTGGAATTCTGGAAAGGGACGGCGCGATCCTATTGGAAAGCGGAATGAATGTGGAATCGGTATATCAATATAAGCAAGAAAATGGGAAAGTGGAGGGCTTCCCAAATTCGAAATTTATCATGGCGGGTGAAAATCTTATTGAGCATCCCTGTGATGTATTAATTCCAGCTGCTATGGAGGGTGTGATTACTCAGGAAAATGCTGGTCGTTTACAGTGTAAAGTATTAGCAGAAGCAGCCAATGGTCCTCTTACCTACGAAGCTGATCAAATCATACAGGAACGGGGTATTTTTCTTATACCCGATGCTTACCTCAATGCGGGTGGGGTTACGGTTTCCTATTTTGA
>DEYT01000067.1:0-4916 GCA_002364975.1 Opitutia bacterium UBA3151
TGGTGGTGAGGTTGAGCGAGTAATGAAGATGGTGGATGGTGTCATGCTAGTTGTGGATGCTTACGAGGGCGTTGGATAATCGAATGGGGTGGGTCTTCCTCAGGGACTTGAAGTTTTTCCCGATGCATTGCAAGCTGCCGCGACAATTTATTTTGGACCACGGCATATTCAGCGGTTCCGTAAACACTGTGCATTTCATTCGGGTCAGACTTGAGGTCAAAGAGTTCCCACTGGTTGATATCATCCTCATAAAAGCGGATTAATTTATATCTTCCATCGGCAACGCCGTAGTGTCTTCTCACATAGTGATAGCCCGGGAATTCGTAATAGTGATAATAAAAGCTCTCTCTCCAATTTATGGGTGTCTTTCCCTTAAATAAGGATAGCATCGATGCCCCATGTAGATCTTTAGGCTTCTCCACTTTCGCCAAGTCGCAAAAAGTACCAGCAAAATCAATCGGGGAAACAATGTCCCCATTTCTGCTTCCCGGTTCGATCACGCCGGGCCAGCGAACGAGCAAGGGAGTGCGCAAGGATTCCTCATACATCCAGCGTTTATCAAACCAGCCGTGCTCACCAAGATAGAAACCTTGGTCCGAGCAATAGATTACAATGGTGTTCTTTTCGAGACCGGCCTCCTTGAGATAGGAAAGCATTCGTCCGACTCCATCATCGACTGATGCGATACAGCGTAGATAGTCTTTGACATAGCGCTGGTATTTCCAACGCACCAAGTCCTTACCACTCAGGTTGGCTTTTTTTAGGGCCTCATTCTTTGGGCTGTAAGCGGCGTCCCAGAGTTTTTTCTGTTCCGGGGTCAGGTTGCCCGGAGCGTAGAGTTTCAAATCTCCCCGGGACATGGTCTCGGCAATGGTCATGTCCTGCTGATAGGCAGCAAGAGTGCGCCCCTTGTAATCGTCGAACAGAGTATCTGGTTCAGGCAGGGTGATATCATCGTACTTATTGAGGTACTTGGGTCCGGGTTGCCAATTTCGATGGGGAGCTTTGTGCTGATACATCAGCATGAAAGGTTTGTCCTTATTCCGTTTGGTTTTCATCCAGTTCAGGGCGAGGTCTGTGATCACATCAGTGGTGTATCCTACATGCTTGATTACTTGATCATGCTTGCCATCTCCATCCTTATCCAAACGCATCGGTGGGTTGTAATAGGGTCCCTGTCCGATCAGTACCTCGGAGTAATCATATCCCTGCGGAGACATATGGGTGCCCAGATGCCATTTGCCAACTACGGCGGTGGTGTAGCCTGCCTTTTGGAGAAGCTTGGGGAAGGTTTGCTGGTTTCCGTCGAACTTGTTTCCATTAACCAGAAACCCGTTTGCGTGGGAATACTTGCCAGTCTGAATCGCAGCACGCATGGGCCCGCAGATCGAGTTGGTGACATAGCATTGCTCGAAAAGCATTCCGTCCCGGGCAAGCGAATCGATATTCGGGGTGGGGCAGTGCTTTTTTAACCAGGAATTATAGGCACCAACGGCTTGATAAGCGTGGTCATCCGTAAAGATGAAAAGAATATTGGGCTTTTCCTGTGCACTCAGGGAACAGAACAGCAAACTGAGAAAGAGGGTAAATGGTTTCATTGCAATAAAATTACGGAAGCCTAGTGCTTGGTCAAGAGCTCAACTTCTTACTCGGCTGAATTCCTATTGGGAGCAAGCAGAGCAAGGATCGATTATTTATTTCCAAGGTCGCGTAGAAATTGGCGTTTCTCCCCTGCCTTTTCTGAGATTAGATTAACCACCTCGTCCATTTCCTGATATTGGTTCCAGTCAAGAGTGAGGACGCGGGTGTAATCTTTCATCTCCTCGATAAAACTTTCATATCCTTGATGAAGTTTTTCCATATATTCGAGCTGGATTCCACCCTCCGCATCCCTTCCGCGCTCTTGAATCCTTTGCATCGAAACTTCGGGAGATACCCGTAAATATATCAGGATATCAGGGTAGACTAAGAACCTTTTCATTATATTAAAATGCCCAAGGTAGGTTTCATAGTCTCGCTGATCGATATAACCTGCTTCATGAAGCATACGGGCGAAAATGGTGTCCTCATAAATGGTGCGGTCTTGGACCGCACCTTTTTCCATGTTCCATACAATTTGCTGGTGCTGCTCAAACCTTCGAAAGAGAAGGTGGACCTGCATCATTGCACCCCATTGCTTCATGTCTTGGTAAAAGTCTTGCAGGTATGGGTTGTCATCCACGGGCTCTTTGTATGCCTTGAAAGTAAGCTTTTCAGCTAATTTTTCTGACATGGTAGATTTTCCCGCTCCAATAATCCCAGCAATTCCTATAAACATGATTTTAAAACACTATTGACCGGTGAAGGTCGGTCAAGCTCGGGGAAACTTGTTTTAGGTTCCGCAAAAGGTTTGCAGTACTTTTTCCGAGGGCTTCGGAGGTGTTTGGTATGGCGTCAAGAGATCACCACCTTCGTAGGGATTCTCGAGTGCCTTCAAAAGGTTCTGCAAAGGATTGAAGTCCCCTTTCTCACCAGCTTGTAAGGCTTCCTCTACTTTGTGGTTTCGAGGAATGACTGCGGGATTCACCGACCGCATCAGGGAGAGCGATGAATCTAATCCTTGCTCTTCCTTTTCAAGACGAAGCTGCCAGCGGGTATGCCAATTTTGAAAGTTTTCGCTTAGGTAGGCTTCTTCATCGGGAAGATCCGGTTTGCAGAAGTCGCGAAAGGTGTTGGTGAAATCGGCTGAACTTTGATGCATCCAGTCGAGCAGTTCGGTGATCAACTTTTCATCTTCCTTCTTTGCCTCAAGGAGCCCAAGCTTGGAGCCCATCATCGCAAGCCATTTACATTTATAAACTTCCTCAAATGCGTTTAGTGCATTTTCTGCCATTCCAATGGCTTCTTCTCTTTCTTGATGAATCAGGGGAATAAGGCTCTCGGCTAGACGGGCGAGGTTCCATTGGGCGATATAAGGTTGGTTGGAGTATGAATATCGTCCATTACGATCTATCGAACTAAATACTGTGGCAGGATCAAAGCTGTCCATAAAGGCACAGGGTCCGTAATCGATGGTTTCGCCGGATAGGGCCATATTATCCGTATTCATCACTCCGTGAATAAAACCGACCCGCATCCAATCGGTGATCAATTCTGCCTGTTGTTCGATCATGGCTTCTAGCAAGGCCAGCGGTTGGTTGTTCATTTCCTTAATCTCAGGGAAATGCCGATCAATGAGGTAGTCGAGCAGTGCCAGGGTTATCGACTTATCATCATGAAGAGAGGCGAACTCGAAAGTTCCAACCCGAATATGTGATCCGGCAATGCGGGTCAGGATGGCACCGGGTAACTCGTTCTCACGGTATACGGTTTCACCGGTCGCGACCACGGCCAAACTACGGGTGGTGGGAATGCCAAGGTAATGCATGGCTTCACTGATGATATATTCACGAAGCATCGGGCCCAGGGCAGCTCGCCCATCTCCACCCCGGGAGTACGGAGTTCTTCCCGAGCCTTTGAATTGCAAATCAAGCCGTTGGCCCGATGGAGTAAGGTGCTCACCCAAGACGACGGCACGACCATCTCCGAGCATGGTGAAGTTTCCAAATTGATGACCGGCATAGGCCTGAGCAAAGGGTTGCATTCCTTCTAAAACCAGGTTTCCGGAAAGGAGTTTGGCCATCTCTCCTTTACTACTTTGCGAAAAATTGAGGCCTACTTGATCCGCTAGTTTCTCGTTGAAGATAACGACCTCTGGTTTCTGAACCGGAGTTGGGGGTTGTTTGGTAAAAAATACATCGGGAAGTTCCGTGTAGCTATTTTCCAAGTCTAAGTGAAATGAAGTCATTCCTTATTAAGTGCTTCGTAACCGTTCGTGATCAGTTTTGCTTTAGATACTCCACAATGTCACGAACCTGTTGGGTATCGAGTCCAAGTTGAGAGGCGGGTGCCATCAGAGATGAACTCATTTTTTTACGCGATTTGATATCGGTTGCTGCGATTACCAGGTCATCGCCTCCGAATACCCTTATGACAAGTGGATCACCCTCGGCCTGAACAAAACCCTGAATTCGTTTATCTCCCTTCACAATCAATTCTGTACCTTCATATCCGTGTGCCAAGTCGGCGGATGGATCAAGAATTGCTTTGAGGATGGTTTTACGGTCTCGCCCACTCCCCCAACCCGCAAGGGTAGGGCCAAATTCCACGCCGACAGACCCAACCTTGTGGCAGACATAGCAGCGTCCAACTTGTTTCTTCCCGCTTTGAGCATCTCCCCTAAGGGCAAGAATTTTGTCTGAATTCGGAAGTTTGGTTTCGGGGCCAAAGGAGGTGGGGGCGAGGCGGTCGACATAGGAGGTATCGCTTGCTTTCCCACCTCTCAACATATCCTTGGCTTTATAAGTGTTCCAAATTCCTTGATCCCGCTTATCGATGAATACCTTGGCAAGGGAAGCGGTCTGATCAGTACCAGAGCGGGCGATTTCCACCATAGCTTGAGCTGCTTGGGGGGCTTCAATCAAACTGATAGAAAAGAGCATCGACCTACGGATGGAATGGTCCAGTTTTTGATCCATCGCCCACTGCTTGAGTTCGCGGATAGAGGAAGCAGGGTGCAGGCGCCAGACTAATCCGCTATAGATCGGGTCAAACTTTGAACCCTGATTTTGTTTTTTCAAGATTTGATACATTTTGGCTTCCTTGTCGGTGCAACCAATTCCAAAGGCTTCTAGATAGTAGCGGTCTTTTCCGTCATATCCTTTGGCAATTTGGAGTAGTATATCCTTGGATCTTTCAAGGGGTAGGTAACGCATCGCCAAGGCGATTTCCCTTCGGACCATGGGCGAGGGATCCTTGGCTAAGTGGGCAGCATGTTTATGGATCTTGTACTCTTCATGTCGTAGGGCACGGAAGGCACAGATTCGGATTTGTGGATT
>DEYT01000067.1:5246-5431 GCA_002364975.1 Opitutia bacterium UBA3151
GGGTCGGTTAGTTGCTGTTCCACAATTTTGAGCCCCTCAGGACCCATTTTGGCCAAGACCCAAATGGCCCGTCCTCGAATGAAGTGGTTGGGATCCTGAAGAAGAGTTTTCATCGCCGGTATTACTTTTTCTCCGGAGGCCACCAAGCGAGCCCGACCCAATTCTCTCACATTGGGGGAAGGGTT
>DEYT01000067.1:5757-9450 GCA_002364975.1 Opitutia bacterium UBA3151
TTCAGGGCCTCGATTTGACCTTCGGTGGTAGCGAGGTCGAAGTGAGGGATGGAATGTTCGACTCCTTGGGGAGCAATCCTGTAAATGGCACCGGTTTGGGCCTCGTCCCGGGTCCCATGACCACCAACCTTGGCATCGAACCAATCGGCAACATATATGGCCCCGTCTGGCCCGATACAGACATCACTGGGTCGGAACAGGTTGATCAATCCTTTAATCCTTGCGCCTCTTGCAAAGTCCGCCCCGGCAAAATTCATTTTTGGGTTACTGGTCAGAAAAATATCTCTATGGGGCAAAGCCCAGCCGGCTCCTAGGGCTTTGGGGTGGTACCCAAAAAGAACATTGCGTGCGGGTTCGCAGCTGATGATGTAGCCACCAAAACGATTCTCCATGATACCGTTTTCATAAAAAGCAATACCGGTTGGCGATCCTCCTCCATACACATCACCTGCCGGAATCACTCCTGGATCCTCCTGCCTCCATTCGGCGACCTCTGTGTTCTGCTCAGGCATTTGATCAACTCGCCAGTTACGCAAACCGTTTTTGGATGTGAAACCGAGGTTTCCATATTCCATCAGCCAGGTCGTCCGGCAGGCTTGGGGATCATCATTATCGTTTTGAAAGACATCTCCGAGCGAACTCACCGCCTGTTCATAGGAATTTCTAAAATTATGCCCAATGGGTCTCATTCCGGTCCCATCTGGATTTACCCGCAAAGCCACGCCCCCATTGTATACCTGTCCGTCTGAACTCGGCATTCCGGAAACCTGTTTCATGCCGTAAAAGCTTCCGGCATTCAGTTGCCAACCTTCCTTGTCCGTGACTTGAGAGCCTTTGTTCCCGTGGTTGAAATAATACTGCCCGTTGGGACCAACGGTTACGGAATGCAAACTATGGTCGTGGTTGGCCCCACTGAATCCCGTGAGCAAGACCTCTCTTTGATCGATCCCCTCTTCAAAACGTGCGTTCCGGTTGACATCGGTGTAGACAATAAGGTCGGGTGGTTGTGAGACGATGATCTTGTTGTCGACCACCGCGATTCCAAGCGGAGAAACGAAGGTTTTTTCCTGAACAAAGACATGTGAGCTTTCCGCGGTTCCGTCCCCATCCTTGTCCTCCAAAACCATAATTCGATCTCCGTCCGGTTGGGTTTTTTTGCGCCGGTAGTTTCTGCCTTCCGCCACCCAGATCCGACCCTTAAAGTCGATGTCTATATTGGTCGGGTTGTAAAAAAGAGGAGACTTGGCCCAAAGCTTAACTTCCAAATCATCAGGAAGCACGAATTCATCGGCGGGATAATGGTCGACATCGGGTAGCTCTTGGAAAGTTTTAGCTAGTTTTCTGTTGTCAAGCTCTCGATCGGACACAAGGAAAACCATACTACTGGCTCTCCCTGCTTGTTGATTGATCCCTCCGTGATCAATTCCGGCAAGGGCACGGAATTCAATAAATTGATGGTTTTGGGGGAGTTTGTAGTGAATTACACTGTTCGCGTGGGTACCAATCCCATCGTCGATATCCTTGCCATCTATTTTCAGCGAGTCCCCGGCACAATTCTTATTGAGGTTCACCTTCCCCCAATCGGCTTTTGCGGATTTCCATTTAAAATTAGTCAATTTGGTTTCCTGACCTTTTGTATCAACCAGTCGGGGGAGAGCCCAGTTGGCCCAATCACATGCAAAGGAGTCGCCTCCATCTGATACCGTAAGGTAGAGATCATTCGTACCTTTAATCTTTGCTTTGACCTCGACTGCATGTCCAATGGTTTCCCCAGTGATCAGTTTGCTGGAAAAAAGCACACCCACTTGGTCGATGGGTTTGCTATGAATCTGTCCAAAAAAAATAAGAGAAACCAACCAGAGGAAGGATTTTTTTTGAACCCGTGAAAATGTCATCTCTTGATAGTCAATTTTTTGATCACAAAAACAATAAAAAATAATTCTGATTGGTAAAAAAGTAATTGGGTTGTCACCGAACCATGTTCCAGTTTTTCTGAGCAAATGGAATTACTTTCTAAAATCGAGCTATGGGTCATCAAGAACCTTAATCACCTTGGAATTGATGAACAATATTCGAGTTATTGTTACATTGCGATAGCCTTCCTGGTGATTTTATCCATTGGATGGATTGCCAACCTAGTAGTCAAGAAATTCATCGTGGAAATCCTCCGTTCCGTGGCCAAAAGAACCAACACTAAGTTAGGTGAATATCTTTTGCAGGAAAGTTTCTTCCTTCGCTTATCTCATCTCGCTCCTGCCTTTGTAATCAGCACCCTATCCGAGTTCGTTTTTCAGAACTATCCAGTATTCAATGGTTTTATTGCAGTCCTGGTTAATTTATACTTGGTTGTCATCACCCTCTGGGTGATTGATGCTCTTGTTGACACTTTATACAAGCTATACGAGGAGAGTAGTCTATCCACGAAACTACCTTTGAAGGGAATTTGCCAAGCGGTAAAGATCGTGGTCAATGTCACCGGGATTATCTTTATCCTTTCCATTTTACTGGATAAGTCTCCTTTATATTTTTTCTCGGGTCTGGGAGCCCTCACCGCGGTTCTCCTTTTGGTTTTTAAGGATGTAATACTTGGGCTTGTTGCAGGGATTCAATTGACCGCAAACAACATGGTCCGGAAGGGCGACTGGGTCGAAATGCCAAAATATGGAGCGAATGGTGATGTCATTGATGTCGCTCTGACCACTATTAAAATTCAGAACTGGGACAAAACCATTACCACGATTCCTGCCCATGCCTTGGTAAGCGATGCATTCAAGAATTGGCGGGGGATGAGCGAGTCTGGGGGGCGAAGGATTAAGCGGAGCATTTATCTGGATCTTTCCAGTGTCTGCTTCCTCAAGGAAAGTGAGGTTTTGGAATTGGAAAGAATAGAATTATTAAAAGATTATCTCTCTGGTAAACGATCTGATATAGGAGAAGAGGGTTTGGATTTCGAGGAGCATGGGTTAGCTGCTCCTCTTTTAAATGGAAGAAATTTGACGAATTCGGGAACTTTTCGTGCCTACTGCATTGAATACCTCAGAGCTCACCCATCGATTCATCAAAAAGGGATGACTTTTTTGATCCGCCAACTAGCACCTACAGAAAAGGGTTTGCCGATCGAGATTTATGTCTTCGTCAATGATGTTCGATGGATAGAATACGAGGCGATTCAGTCCGATATTTTTGACCACTTAATTGCGGCATTACCCGTATTTAACTTACGGGCTTTTCAACTTCCGAGTGATGCAAGCTTTGCTCATTTTAGCCAAAGCCTAGGATGAACTTGGATACGGTTTTTCGTTTCTGGCTGCAGGATCTTTTTTTATGACTTGGATGTAGTGAGAAAAAATGGTGCTCGCTGACTTAAGCAGTGATGGTTGCAGTCTTTTTCTGGATTGAAATTTTGAAGATTCTGAACTTTGGAATGAATGCTGTATTTTGCATGACATTGCGTATTGGCAAGTAGGAAGCAAAGCGGAAAGGGAGGATGCGGATCAAGCCTTAAAGCACTGTGTTGAAAAGAAAACGGGTAACCCGAAGTTGGCAGCGTTGATGTTTCAAGCAGTACGGGCATGGGTCGGGCCCTCTTTTACCACTTGGTATCGTTGGGGATAAGGTCGGCCACTAGTTCGTGGGTACTAGGAACATAGCACTGAGTAAGAAGATAAGTTGGCAGAAAAACTAAGGAAGTTT
>DEYT01000123.1 GCA_002364975.1 Opitutia bacterium UBA3151
AACCTTGCCAAGGTTGAAGTCGAGGGTTCGAATCCCTTCGCCCGCTCCATTTTACTCTCTAAAAATCGAGTTTAATTCCTTTTCAAGCTCTGCCCTGCATACGAGTATATCGCTGATACCATCTGGTGAAAGCTTTACCACCTTCAAGCCCGCAGACTCTATGACGGGTAGGATAGGAAGAATATCACACATCTTTAAGGACAAATCGATCATAACATCCGCATTACCTGAAATAAGTAAATGATAGCCAAAGCAATCACCCCAAGTTCTTACATAGGGCCCTAAATCCTTCAATTCTTTCCAATGGTTGGAGAATCTTGAATTTTGTATTCTTGATTCATCCGTTGTAAGCACGATCCTACTTTTCCAATCTGAAACAGACCTTTCTTTTAAACTAAATCCAGTATTTGAAAGAATTGAACCGTCTCCCGCACAAAAAATATTATTGTATGAAGGAAGCCTATATGAACCATAAATTATTTTTTCACCGTAACACAACCCAACCAACACGCCATAAAATGGAATTCCTGAAGAAAAATTTATTGTGCCGTCTAGAGGATCTAGAATCCAACAATACTGTGATATTCCAATGTAGTTTTCCTCTTCTTCTCCATGGATAGAATGGTCGGGATATTGCTTCAATATTTCCTCTCTTAGTAACCGCTCTATTTGTAAGTCTACGCTTGTAACTAATGTGCCATCTTCTTTATTCCAAAATTTAAACATACCGTTAAAACTTTCATTTGCTATTTCTGAAGCTTTGGAAGTCAGTGCTTGCGTAAAATCCTTAAATTCCAAAAATGAGATTTTTTCTTTATGCATGGTTATGGGATAGTTTTGGACTTCGAAGGTTCACTTCACGATGGATTTAGAGAAGTCGGATACATAAGAATAAAAAATTTTGAAATCATAGACGCTCAAGAGATAACAGTTGGATCTGGTTGTAAAGTGAAGATTTTAAAATCTTTTTTAGAAAATAGGTATGATTTTTTCCTATCACATCAATCTAACATTGAAAAAAATTTTATCAAAAAGGTAATGCCCTACACATCTTTTTCACCTTCCGGGAAATGGGAACCATGGTTAGATACTAAGTTAATCTACAAAAAGTTATATCCTGATTTGAAAAAATATGATTTGAAAACTCTTACTGAAACTTTTTTAGGCTTAACATCCATTAGTGAAAATGCTGCACTATACTGTGATCAAAAAAAATTAGGATTTCACAATTCCTTGTTTGATGCGTTTTGTTGTTATGCTCTGACAAAAAGGCTGAGTCCAAAAGTGAACTTACAAAAATTTTTAAATCCGACTACTTAATCCTCTACAGATGATTCTGCATCAGCTACTTCAAGGCTCATTGTGATTTGTTCATCTTCCATTAAGTCCTTTGTTTCTACATTTTTTTCTTCATCAAGTTCCATAACTTCAGAAATACCTATCAAAGCATCTTTTTTGTCTAAGTTAACAAGCTTAACGCCCTTAGACCCCCTGTTAGTTTCGCGAATATTTAATACAGGACAACGGACGGCTTGCCCGCGTGAGGTGATCATTAAGATTTCACTTTCTTCAGAAACACTAAGTGCAGAACAAACCGCATCCGTATTCATCGCAGTAACGCCTTGTCCTCCACGCTTTCTAGGAATTACATCAATCGAATCTTCTGCAGGTTTTCCTCCATTCGGAAGAAAGGAGCTAAATCGTGTCCGAATTCCAAGACCGTTTTTTCCTGCAATTAAGAGAAGTTTTTCATCTTCCACTGTAAGCATATTTACAACTTCGTCTTGTTCTTTTAATCGAATGCCCCTAACTCCACGAGTCACCCTTCCTTGGTCCCTCAATTGATCACAAGAGAATCGAAGACCCTTTCCATTTTTTGTAAGAATAAGCAGGTGATCTGAAGAATTCGCTCTTAATGCTTGTAAGACTGAATCTCCATCATCAATATTGATTCCAATAATTCCACCTTTTCTGTGGTTTTTATATGCACTAATTTTTGTTTTTTTAACTACTCCTTTTTGAGTACAAAGTACCAGCGATTCATCAGACTCAAAATTATCGATGGGAATAACTGCTGAAACACTTTCATCTTTTTGCATGTCTAAAAAATTTATAATATTACGCCCCTTTGATATCCGACTACCTTCTGGTATCTCGAATGCTTTTTGTACATAAACCCTTCCATTATTCATAAAGAACATGAGGGTATCATGAGCATTGCAAGTTTTTAGAATTTTGACAGGATCCTCATTTTTTTGACCGGTTCCAATGACCCCCTTACCTCCTCTATTTTGTAGTCTATATTCCTCAATCTGGGTGCGTTTTATGAAGCCTGTATCAGTAATCGTAACCACACATCCATCATTGGGAATCAAGTCTTCCATTCTGACATCTCCCTCTGCATCAGTAATGATTGTCTTTCGTTCGTCAGCATACTCTTTTTTCAATAACACTAACTCATCCTTGATTACCGTAAGCAATCGGTGTTCATTTTCGATAATATCCTTGAAACCTTTTATTTGCTCCATCAACTCTAAATACTCAGCATCGATTTTTTCCCTTTCCATTCCTGTGAGTTGATATAATCGCAGGTCTAAAATAGCGTTCACTTGTCTTTCCGAAAGCGTGTATTTTTCAATGAGTTTTGCTTTTGCCTCATTTCTATTTGCTGACGCTCTAATGATCTTCACAAAATCATCGAGGTTATTCAGTGCAATTTTATAGCCTTCTAAAATATGAGCCCTTGCTTCTGCTTTTCTAAGTCGAAATTTGGTTCTTCTAAGAATAACTTCTCTCCTATGCTCTACATAGCATTCGAGTGTCTCTTTGATGTTTAACTGTCTTGGTCGACGTTTGTCTAATGCTAGTAGAATTACCCCAAAACTGCTCTCTAACGCAGTCATTTTATAAAGCTTATTCATGGTAACTCTTTCGATTTCACCCATTTTTAATTCAACTACAATACGAGTGGTTTCCGTAGATTCGTCTCGTAAGTCACTCACTCCATCGAGTATTTTTTCCTTCACAAGGTCTGCTATCCGAGTAACTAAGGTAGCTCGGTTTGCGTTGTAAGGTATTTCGGTAATGACAATTTGTTGTTTGCCTGAAGGTAAATCTTCAATGCACATACTTCCTCGCATACGAACAATTCCCCGTCCCGTGTGCATGTAGGAGTTGATGCCTGACTTTCCTGCAATGCTTCCACCATTTGGAAAATCTGGACCAGGAAGAATTTTCATGATTTCATCAATGGTAACGGTTGGATCATCGATCAATGCACAAACGGCATCAATGAGTTCTCCCAAGTTATGTGGCGGAATGTTAGTAGCCATACCAACCGCAATTCCGGTAGATCCATTCATCAACAAGGTTGGAAGAGCAGAAGGCAATACTGAAGGTTCTGTTGAACTCTCCTTATAGTTTGGGATAAAATCTACAGTATCTTCATCGATATCCTTGAGCAATTCTTCCGAAATTTTTGTCAACTTGCACTCCGTATATCGGTATGCCGCCGCAGAATCTCCATCTACTGAACCAAAATTTCCTTGTCCATTAACTAGAGGATATCTCATTACCCAGGGTTGGGCCATCCTTACTAAAGTATCATATACTGAACCATCACCGTGGGGGTGATAATTTTTTAAAACTTCTCCCACCACTCCGGCACACTTATCGTAAGCTCGATTGTGGAGCAGCCCCTCTCTTAACATGGCATACAAAACCCTTCTTTGTACAGGTTTGAATCCATCTCTAACATCTGGCAATGCTCTACTTACAATAACTGACATCGAATAATCGATGTAGGCAGATTGCATGATCTCACTTATATTTCCTGAAATTAAACCTTTTCTATCTTCGTTCATGATTTTAAGCGTCAATAAAGGATACGTTTAATGCATTGTCCTCAATAAATGCTCTTCTTGGGGCAACTTCTTCTCCCATGAGCATTGTGAACATATTGTCGGCTGCGATCGCATCCGAAATTTCCACCTGTATTAAACTCCTAGTTTCTGGGTCCATAGTAGTTTCATATAATTGTTTCGGATTCATTTCTCCCAATCCTTTATATCGCTGGATTTGAAGACCTTTTCGTCCAAGTCTTCGAATGTTTTCCAGGAACTCGGATACATTCGAGATCAAAATGTGTTTGTCTTCTGAGTCGTTAATGAAATTAAGACGAAAATCAGTTTCCTCTGGTCCGCTGGAAAATAATTTTAAATTTGCACCAAGATCTGTTGCCGTTCCTAAAAGTTTTTCAAGCTCGAACGACTCGTATATTTCATGTATCGCTATTCGTTGTGTGGTAATTCCGTCTGAATTTTCAATTTGCCTAGAAATTATATCATCAGCTTCTTCTTCAGGAATATTTTGTGCATTCATGAAGCCTGATTTTGCCTCTATGTCATAAAAGAATCTAATCTCTTCCTCATTACCTGTGCGAATTCTCGCTAAATAGCGGGGTAATTTCTTTCTTTCCTCATCATACTGCTTTAGATAGCGAGTGGATGTACAACCGTACCTGGCAAGCCCAGAACCAATCGTTTCAATTTTTAAAAAAAGATCGGTCAATTGACGAGTTTCTTGAGGTGTAAAAACTTTGGCATCACTAATTCTTTCAAAGGCGATATCTTCGCAACCCAATTCGATCAGAATCTTGCTTAATTCAGCATCATCTTGAATATATTGCTCTGTCTTTCTTCGCTTAATTTTATAAAGTGGTGGACGAGCAACATAAACATAGCCTTTTTCGATAAGCCCTTTCATTTGCCTAAAAATAAAGGTAAGTAATAAAGTTCTTATATGAGCACCATCAACATCTGCATCCGTCATAATAATAATTTTGTGATACCTCGCCCTATCGGCATCAAATGACCCATCTCCTTCGTGGTCTCCGATACCGGTACCAACTGCGGTTATTAGGCTTCGGATCTCTGCGTTATTTAAAACTTTATCCAAGCGGGCTTTTTCCACATTCAAAAGCTTTCCCCTCAAAGGAAGAATTGCCTGGGTTAATCGATCCCTTCCTTGCTTCGCTGAACCTCCTGCGGAATCTCCCTCCACAATATAAATTTCACTTTTAGAGGGATCTTTTTCAGCACAATCTGCAAGTTTTCCTGGTAAGCCTCCCCCTGAAAGTGCCCCTTTTCTCACAGTTTCCCTTGCTTTTCTAGCCGCTTCTCGAGCTCGTGCCGCATGGATTACCTTTGTGATTATAATTTTTGCTTCATCAGGATTTAATTCAAAATAGTGTTTCAGGCTCTTCCCGACAATTTTTTGGACAATACCATCTACTTCCCGATTAGATAACTTTGTTTTGGTTTGTCCCTCAAATCTTGGTTCAGGCACTTTTACGGAAATAACTGCGGTTAAGCCCTCTCTTACATCATCTCCTGTAAGTGATAACTCTTTTTCCTTAAGGAGGTCGTTTTCCCTCGCATAAATGTTAATTACTCTTGTTAAAGCTGTCCTAAATCCAGACAAATGGGTTCCGCCCTCAACATTATGAATTGAATTCGCATACGCATATAATTGGTCTGAAAAGGAATCGTTGTATATCATTGCAACTTCAAGTTTGATATTACCCTCTCCCGTTTCCGCGGGTGCTTCGTCGGAAAAAGAAATTGGCTTATCTATCAAACAGTTTTTATTTCGGTTTAAGTAAGTAACATACTCGCTAATTCCATCTTCAAAGAAAAAATCTTCTTTTCGGCTATCTACATCTTGAATCAAGTGAATCCGAACCCCCGGGTTCAAAAAGGCCAATTCACGAAGTCTCTTCGCAAGCAAATCAAACTTAAAATCCCGGGTTTCGGTAAAGATCTGTTCGTCAGGTAAAAAAGTAATTTTAGTACCTGATGATTTGCAATCACCGACAGTTCGAAGTTTTTCGGTTGTCTTGCCTCTTGAAAACTCCATTTGGTGAACTTTTCCTTCTTTTTTTATTTCCGCAATAAACCATTCTGAAACCGCATTTACACATTTTGCACCAACTCCATGCAGTCCACCTGATACCTGATAAGCACCTTTCCCAAATTTTCCACCCGCGTGTAAGTTTGTAAGGACTAACTCCAAGGCCGGCATTTGATGCTTCGGATGCATATCTACTGGAATACCTCTTCCGTTATCTTGGACCGAACAAGAACCATCTCCATGAAGATGGACGGTTATTTCAGAACAGTAACCCGCAAGGGCTTCATCAATAGAATTA
>DEYT01000091.1:0-29457 GCA_002364975.1 Opitutia bacterium UBA3151
GAAGCTAGACCAAAAGATTCTTCGCTGATGAATTTATGGTTTAAGGTCTAGGGAAGAGGTTTGAGGCATTTGAGGAAAATTCCTGCTTGCCTTTTTTTTCTCGAATTCTGTATTCGAGCAAGATGATGCTCGAAACCCTTGCCGATTCTTCCACCTCCTCAGCTGGACCATGGTGGATTCTTTTTATTTCCATCGCCTGGGTAGTCTTCTCCATTGCCAAATTTAAAATGCATCCATTTTTAGCGATGATGATTGGAGCCGTACTCGTTGGCTTACTTTCCGGTCCATTACCCGAGCCTACGATAGAGAATAAGGGACTTTTCCATTCCCGGGTCGATTTAGAAGAAACGAGTTCTGGACCCTCAGACCTTACCTTAGCGGTAAAATGGAGTTTATACGGGTTTGGTAATACTGCAGGTGGAATCGCCCTCGTTATCGCTTTTGCCTCGATTGTGGGAACATGCATGATGAAAAGTGGTGCCGCCGAACGAGTGGTTCGTCACTTACTCTCGGTTTTTGGGGAAAAAAGGGCAGGGATTGTGCTTCTTCTAAGCGGCTTTATTTTATCCATTCCAGTTTTTTTTGATACGGTCTTCTTTTTATTGATTCCACTTGCTCGTGCGATGTCTTTTCGAGCAGGTGGGAGATATTTATATTTTGTAATGGCCATGGCCGGAGCCGGTGCGATCACCCACTCGATGGTGCCACCAACCCCCGGGCCATTAGCGATTGCTGAAATTCTTTCCATCGATATCGGAATTGCATTACCCGTGGGTTTATTGGCAAGTATTCCACTGGCTCTAGTCGTCTTGTGGGTTTCTGGTTGGTTTGACCAAAAGTATAAGGTTCCCATGAGACCGGTTGCAGGCGTTGGGAAAGAAGATCTACAAAGTGTTCTTGATAAAGACTTGAAAGACTTGCCCCCCCTTGTTCAGTCCTATCTTCCAGTCCTGCTGCCGGTCTTTTTGATCTCTGCGGTTTCCTTGGTCAAGGTTTTGGACTTTCCAGAAAGAATCCAAGGCAATGAGTTATTTCAAATCCTTTCCTTTTTGGGCGACCCGAATGTAGCGATGTCTTTGGCTGCGTTAGTATCGATTTTCCTCTTGGTAAACCAATGGAAAAGCAAGGAGCGTAGCAATGGCCCCAAGGTCGGAAAAATTCTGGAAGCTCCATTAATGACTGCTGGGTCTATTATTCTAATTACTGGAGCTGGTGGTGCCTATGGGGGTATGATTCGTTTAAGTGGAGTGGGTCAGTGCATCGCAGATTTTGCCAAAACCTTTGAGATTTCTTATATTTTGCTCGCGTGGGGGATTACAGCTTTGATTCGAATTGCCCAAGGGTCCGCAACCGTTGCAATGATGACTGGTGCCGGGTTGATGGCCTCAATCATTGGAGGTGGAAATAGTTTATCCTATCATCCATGCTATCTATTTTTGGCGATTGGATTTGGTTCCATTACCTTGTCATGGATGAATGATAGTGGTTTTTGGGTGGTTCAAAAGCTGAGCGGATTAAATGAAAAGGAAATGCTTAAGACTTGGTCTTTATTGTTAACCGTAATTTCGGTGTGCGGATTAATGATAAGCTTGTTAGGCTCAGTTTTAATACCACTGAGGTAAAATTTTAAAAGAACGGAAACCTTGTCCCTGAATATCGATAGCACACTGGAAGATGTTGCTTCTCATTTCTCAATTGGAGGAGAAATTGTATCCTGTGAAAAACATGGAAATGGGAATGTAAATGATACTTTTTTGGTCAGGTGCCAAAAGGAAGGAGAGCAAAACCTTTATACCATGCAGAAGATAAATCATCATGTCTTTAAGAACCCTGTTGTCCTAATGCGGAATTTTGAAAGGGTCACTTCCCATTTACTCCAAAAATCTCTGGAGCAAAACCATGGAGAAGAGGTACTAACTCTAATTCCATCCATAGATGGAAATTCATATTTCCAAGATGCGGAAGGTAACTTTTGGAGAATGACAAAATTCATTGAGGGAGGAAGGTCTTACGATGTACCCGAAAATGAAATGCACGCCTTTGAAGCGGCAAAAGCATTTGGTCGCTTTCAGTTGAATTTGAACGATTTGGGAGGATCAACTTTGGTGGAGACAATCCCTGACTTTCATAATACCAGAAAGCGATTTGATCGATTCAAAGAGGTTTATCGTCAAGATTCACTGAACCGAGTTTGCGAGGTTGAGGAACTGGTGGAATTTGCACTCAGTAGTGAAGCACTTGCAGACGCGATTCATCCCGATGATTTCCCTACTCGGGTGGTTCACAATGACACCAAGCTCAATAATGTCCTGCTCGATAAAACAACAGGTAAAGGAATCTGCGTGGTTGACCTGGATACGGTTATGCCAGGTTGTGCCCTGCATGATTTTGGCGATTTAGTGCGGACGGCGGCAAGTTCCGCTCAAGAAGATGAACCTGATGAGAAAAAAATGCGTTTTTTACCAAATCGATTTAATGCAATTGTAGATGGCTACATCTCGGGTACCGGGGAGATGTTAAATGAGGATGAAATCGAAGCCTTGCCTATTGCTCCCATTGTAATCGCCTACGAATTAGGAATTCGATTTCTAACCGATTATTTAGAGGGCGATGTTTATTTCAAAATAAAACATCATGATCATAATAAAGACCGGGTCAGGGCACAATTTGCATTGGTTCAATCAATGCAGAGATCTTTTGAGGAGATGAAGCGAATTGTACTCTCTAAAAAGTAAGAAAAGTTGTTTGTTTTAAATTCAGAAAAATGGATCGGAGACTTTTTAAAACCAAAGTCGAAGACTCGTACCCAAGGTCCAACCTCTAAATTGAGTATCACCCATAGATTTAAGCTCATCATGCTGAATGCCACTAACAAGTTTTAGGTTTTCACCACAAAGATAGTAATTAAGGCCAAGATAAATGCCCTGATGTTGATCTCCCCGGCCACTATTCAACTCAATACTTGTATCACGAGTGTCCGCAAGGGGGCCGTAGCGACTGTTTAGTTTGAGCCCCTCGGAAAGATTGGATTCTTGATATAAGTACCTACTTACCACTTTCATTTTTTGATCTTTTAACCAATACATTGGCATCAATACGAACCCCGCAAAAGACCCCTCACGATTTAGATTCGACTGCTCTCCGTTATCTCCCCAGGCGAGGGTACTATGAAGGGCCCAAGGTCCATTTTCGATACGATTTACCAGGGATAAAGCCCACTCATTTCCTCCTGCGAGGCGATCCTCTGAAACCAATCCTTCCTGTTGGTAGTAGGAAATCCAATACTCAAGACTATCAAAAGAGCTTCCTTGTGAATAGTCGCCTAACCAAGATCCATAGAAAACTTTACTATCTTCCCAGCCACCCAGATAATCATCATAAGTTCCGGAAAAGACTGCGGCGTCAAAAGTATGTTTCCCGGCAGTCCACTTGATCCAAGTTGCCAGCGGGTTTCCCTTTTCTTTATCGTAAAGCCATAATTTATTAGAAAAGGATGACCGTTCCAGGCAATGGATCATAGTAGAAGACCTTTGCCACTCGTCCGCCATTCTTCCCGTTCGCCTTCCATATCCAATCTCAAGGCTTTCCAAACCATCGATATTCCAAAATAGATCGGCATCAAAAGTTATATTCGCTGCTCGAAAAGTCTCATGTCCCCACTGTCGATAATCTCCAGGATACGCATTCCGGTCATTGGATACTTGACTGACCACTTTGAATTTCCAGTAGCTTGCTACTTTGCCTGAAATCCCAACCCAAACCCGTCTGAATTCTTCAAAAGAATCGTCCAAAGCTTGTCCAGAATTATCGGTTCCATCGATATGTCCGATTTGGTGCTGGTAGGAGAGAAAAAGCTTCGCGCTCTGGAGAGCTGGAGAGTTCTCGTTTGTGTGGAATTTTCCGAAATCCTTGAGATTCTGACAAAATTCATCGGACAACTGAGCTGATAAATTAAATGGAGAAAAGTGAAAGAAGACTGGGGAAAGAAAAAGAATCAGTTGGGATGGGCGGCTCATTTTTCATTTAATAATTGCCTGAGACCCTTGGGTCAATAAGCATGAAGTAATGAAAGCTAAAGAATATTTTCTCGACGGACTTTTCAGCCCCCATTCTGGGGACAAAGCAACCCTGCAAGCTCAAATTCACTGGACCTTGAGAATAACCGCGGCTTTGTGTTTTATTGGCCACGGTACTTGGGGATTGATTACTAAGTCAGGCTGGCTTCCTTTCTTTGCGTCTCAGGGGATTGAGCCAGAAGTAGCATGGATGATGCAACCATTAATCGGGGCATTCGATATTCTGATGGCGGTCATCCTTTTGCGCAAACCCAATAGGGCCATTTTAATCTGGATGTTTTTATGGGCTCTTTGGACCGCGATTTTGCGTCCTCTTGCTGGAAACCTCGAAAAAATTCAAGTCGATGGTGAATGGATCGTACAATTAGCTACTGATTCAATGCGGGTGGCAAAGATGCAGACATGGGAGTTTTGGGAGCGGGCTGGAAATTGGGGGCCACCATTTATGCTCTTGGTGATGGGGGGTGCCTTTGCGATGACTCGAAAGGATTTGGTCGTGCCTTATCAGGAGCCAGAAATCAAAGATTCTACGATCGATACGCTCTTTTTTCTCTGTAAATCATGCCTTGCCCTGCTTTTGATCGGACATGGAGGGTTTGGGTTTGCGGTTGAAAAACAGATGTTAATCAACCATTGGCAGTCGATTGGTGTGGAAGCAGACATTGCTTTCATTACTCGGGTAGGTTATGGAGAATTTCTTCTGGGAATATTGATTTTTCTTGCTCCTATCCGTCCCCTGATCCTCTTGGCCTTACTATGGAAATTGTTTACCGAATTCCTTTATGTCCCAGCTGATACCGTTGCCGGTATGGGAATCATAAATATCTTCGAATGGATAGAACGCTGGGGAGATTACGGTATTCCCTTAGTTATGCTCTACATCCTTAGCTACCGTAAAAAAGTGGCAAGTTAATCGTTGCGGACTTTTTCTTTTTCGCTTTCTGCCTTGGCTTCAAGGCTGAGTACTTCTTGGGCTAAAATATTGCGGGCTTCTTCCGCCTCTGCCGTGCTTCCTTTGGCAAGTGCATCTTGTACACTCTTTTCCAAAAAGATTTTTCGTTCTGCAATCTTAGCTTTGAATTTCGATTCTATTTCCGAAATCTTCTCCTTTTGTTCTTCTGAAAGTGGTTCATCATCCCCTCCCATTCTCTCCATCGCCAATTCATATGAACTTTTCATAGGTACTAGTGTAGTGAATGAAAATTAAATTTCCTCAAGGTTTTTCTGCGATTTGCTTAGAAATCATTGGGTATGGTGAGCACAAAAGAAGCCTCTGGGATTTTCTCCGTTTCCCAAACCTTGTTCTTTTCTTTAGAGAATGAAAAGTGGTGGAGAGAAACGCGGAGAAAGCTTGGTTTGAAGTTAATCGGATTTGAATCTGAAAACTTTTCGAGCACACAACTACGGTTCTCTCCCATGGCATGGAGCAGACTTCCAAACCATGAAGATCTATTGATGAAAGTTTGCATCAACTGATTATAATTTGAAATTGCTTGTTTTTGAATTTCTGGTGGAGCTTGTTGCAGAGCTTGGAATTCTTTCTGACCCAGGACCTCAGCGAGGTTCGAAAAAAAGGAATTCTCCTTCCCTTCGACTTTCATCTGAAGAAACCGTCCATATAAAAAACGGGAAAATGGATGTCCGTTATAATTCTCGAAATTGAGTCCTTCAAACCACATCTGCCAATCGATTCGAGGCATATGAGGACCAGTGAAGTACAGAGGTTGATTTTCTCTGCTTGGTTTCCATGCGAACTGGTAGGTTTGCCAAGTTTCCCCTTCCTTACTTCCCTCGATGATGATTTCGGGTCGAGTGGTGGTCATCACCCTGAAGAGTCCATAGGAATTGAAAGATCGAAAGATTCTGACCTGCTCGTGTATGCGAAGAAGCCAATTGGGAAGTGCAAAACTGGATTTCTCTACGGGCTGATTCCCTCGGAAATCATTTACCAAATGCCCCAAGGTGGTGAAGGCGAATAAAAAAGAAGTCAAAGCAATCAAGCAAATCTTTGGATAAGATTTGCCACTGTGTAATTCTTTTTGCGGGGTGGTTAAGCGATTGGATAATCGATCTGGAAGCATTTGATCGTCTACTAGCGGGATACAGAGGCAAAGGGTCAAAAGGTTGAAAAATCCATAGTTTCCTGATGCCATAATAATTCCTTGAAGCAGAATTTGCCCAAATAAACCAACTCTTCTAATTTTGCCCGGTAAGAAGAGAAAGATTGGCAGGAGCAATTCCACAGCATACATCCAATAAAGTGAGATCCGATCAAACCATGAGGGTAGGGAATGAATCCACGGACTCCAGGAGTGCGGGATGGGTTGGGTCCAATAATGAAAATTGAGTGCGGTTAAGTCGCGCCAGGTATTGCTTCCATCTCCTGCAAAGTAAGTGAATTTTACAAGTCCTGATTCAAGCATTAATTTGGCAAGTAGTCCCACCAGTAAAAGCCTACCAAAGTTAGAAACCCTCAGGGGCTTTAATAAATGATGAAACCTAGTTATCGGTAAAAAGAAAAGGGAGAGAAGCAGGGTCTCGGTGAGTAAAATATCCCACTGGAAGCTCAAGAAAGGTTCGCCGACAACCATCAGGGAAAGATAGCAAGTATAGCTGACGATCGCTGATGAAAATGGTAAGACACCTATGGTTAGGAAAATTGCTGAAATGCTACCAAGGGCAAAAAGCAAGTGGTGATTAGCAAGCGGTTGAAACCATAAAAGAGTGGGGCGAAGGGACCATTTTTTTGCCGGGTTCTCTTCGGCCTTGGAAAGCTCTTCAATGAATTGAAGATCCTCCTTCCATGGTTTGAGTCCATCGTTTCCAATCAAGGCATCGGCCTGTGACCAATAGGAAAGAAAAGCGATTACGGAAACTAAGCCCAAGGCTCGTCCGAAGAGCCAATGTGCGAACTGGTATGTGGCCTTATTTTGAAAATGTCCCGCCAAAGATTTCCCAAAAACTTGGGGTGTATGTCTACCTAAGTTATACATGCCTAAAGATTTACAAATCTTCAAGCCTTGGCAAGAATCGCTTAGGTTTTTTTCGAGTGAAGGGCCTCGACTTCTTTCATTAGCTGAGCGTAATAATCGGGATCGAGGGCAAAGGATTCAACCGCAACAGGTGACTTGGTCTCTTCCCGAATTGGTCGGATTAAGTGAAATGACTTACGACTATTTGGAGTGGAATAAGTTACCTCCGCTCCGTCTTTTAAGTTATTGGGTTCGAAAACTTGAATAAATTTCTTCAATATGTGTATTATAGTCCCAATTTCAATTTGGACAAGAAAGACCAAAAAAGCCCCTATCGAATTTACGATAAGGGCTTTTATTAGAAAAGTACCGGAACTTATTCCGATGCGTCACCTTCGTGAGAGTGGTCGCCTTCTTTGCAACACTCACCGTCAGCTCCGCAGCATTCGGCTTCACTAGCACCACCACCACAGGAGGCAAATAATCCGATGGAAAGTAATCCGAGGATGAAAAGCAAGTTTTTCATGATATTTAGCAATTTATTGTATAGTAATTATAGTTGATTGTGCCGTTTTACCGACAATCATTAGGTTTTCAGATCAAAAATTTAAGTCAAGTTGAAAGTCAGAGTACGAATGAGGGATTAGTTTTCCAAAATAAAGGTCTCAAGGGAGGGTAATCCAATGATTTGTTTCCCATTGGTAACAAAAATTTGTTCACCCTCTTCGGGCTTTATGGTTTTTAAACCGGTGAAGGAACCAAAGGCGGGAAAGATAATTCGGTTTTTACTAATTTGAAAACAAGAGGATCTTTCCCGGGTTCTTCCCCTGCCTCTGAGTGCATATCCGGGATGAACATGACCAGCAAAATAAGGCTTTGAAAAAGTGGCTACAGGTTGATGTCGGCAATCCCAATGCGATAGGCTCCAAGGTTCGTGGTGGCATTCGATCCCAAGTTCCGGCCACGGGTCCCCGGAGCTCAGGTCATGGTTTCCTCGGATTAAATGAAGTTGCAGATGCCGAAATTCTTCCCGCCAAAGATAGAGAAGATTTCGTAGTACTTGGGTCTTTGATTGTCTAGCATGGATGAAATCTCCAAGGAAAATAATCCGTTCGGTACCAGTCTTTTCAACGATTATGGATAGCTTTTGGAGATCATCTTCCGTAGTTATTTCTGGTATGGGGATGCCTGCTTTTCGAAAAGCTGCTGCTTTTCCAAAGTGGGGGTCTGCAAGAAAAAGGGTATTTTCTTTTTCCCAAAAGATCGCTTTTTCTGGAAGTAATTGAAGGGTTTCACTTTGCCATAGTATTCTCATATAAAATTAGGCAAAACCCTCCAATTCCTTTGCCATCCTGCCAACTCGGTCACTCCAGGACTCGGTGCTTACTTGAGTCCTAAGTGACTCGGCCCATAAAGGAAATGCGAAAGGAGTTAGACGCTTGGGAAAGCGGAAAAGAATTTCCTGTTCTTGAATCTCGATGAGCTTATTTCGAATCCTCTGAATTTCCAATTGACGCTCGAGCACCTCTCTGCGGGATTGGGTAAGAAGGAGGTTTTCTGGATCATATTTTGCAAAAACATCAAAGAATAAGCCTCCTGATGCCTGAACCTGTCGAGCTGATTTTTGGGCTCCTGGATATCCCTGAAAGATCAAACCTGCAACTCTTGCGACTTCGCGGAATTGCCTCTTAGACATTTCGCTCAGATTCATGCAATCCAGTAATTCATCTACCAAACCCTCGGGATCCAAAAGATTTCTCCATTGCTCTGGATTAATTTCAAAGTCCAAGTTTGAGCAAAGATGAAAGCCATAATCATTAAAGGAAACCGATAAGGACATCGGAGCCAGCTTAGAAATTCTGTAGCTCAACAAAGCGGCTAATCCTTCATTGGCCAGTCTGCCTGCAAAGGGAAAAAGAAACCAATTACTTCCATCCTCTGTCTTGGTGGTTTCGATGAGGAATTGATCGGGGTCGGGGAGGGCAGAGTTTTTGTTCTGAATTTCCAGAGTTGGGGCAAGGGCTTTCATTTCTGAACTTTTAAAGTGTCCGTTCTTCGCTTGTTTTAATTTCTCTTTGACTGCATTGGAAAGCTCCGACGAAAGGGGAGATTTACCACCTCCCCAGACTGGAATGGCTCCTTTGCCTGATTTTGCCTTGCTGACAATTGCAGTTAAATCGCGAATTCTCTCAAGTTTGAGCAGTTTTCCAGCGAAGAAAAAATTGGATTTCGGTTTGATTCTAGAAATAAAAGATTCCTCGATAGTACCCAAGGTTTTTCCAGTTTTAAACTTTACGGTAATGGCCGAGTCACTGGTTATCGTACCAATGGACATCCGATGAAAGCGCCCGATCAGTTTGGACTCCACCCGGTGTACCCCATTTTGTGCAATCACTCTTTTAAACTGATCATAAGCACGAAGTGTTTTACCTCCCCTGATGATGAAGTCTAAGGTCCAGTTCCATTCCTCTTCGCTGAGGTCCCGGTAGGACCAAGCGGAGCGAATTTCTTGAAAGGTTTCTTTTTCTTCAAATCCTCCAGCGAGTGCGAGGGTAATCAAATGCTGAGCCAATAGATCAAGCGGTGCCCGTAGTGGTTCACGGTCTTCAATTTTTCGATCGAACATTGCATCCCGGGCAGCGGCATACTCAACCAATTCCATGGCTTGAGTAGGTACACAAATTACTTTACTTTCCGCACCAGGTTGGTGACCACATCGGCCGGCCCGCTGAAGCAAGCGGGCAACTCCTTTGGGTCCGCCGATTTGAATCACTTGTTCAACCGGTGAGAAATCTACACCCAAATCCAGGCTGCTCGTGCAAACAACAGCCCGAATACTTCCATTCCGTAGCCTGTTTTCCACAATCGTGCGATCTTTGCGATCGAGGGAACCATGATGAATACCTAGGTCTTGTTCCCATTTCGGACGGACAGACAACAAAGCGTGGTACCAGTATTCCGTTTGGGATCGAACATTGGTAAAGACCAAAGTGGTTTTAACTTTTTCAATTTGTTGAGCCACTTGCTCCACTAATCGTCCGCCCAAATGTCCAGACCATGGAAATTTTTCCATGTCTTTTGGGATAATAGTCTGAACGGAAATTTTCTTTTTTAAGTCTCCATTAATCAGTACTCCCTTCTTGGAAGAACCAGTCAAGGTCGACCTTGCAGTTTCAAGATTTCCTAGGGTTGCAGATAAACCCCATGATTTAATGGAAGGATTCCATTTACGAAGCCGTGCAAGGCAAAGCTCAGTTTGTGTGCCTCTTTTGCTGGAAAGAAGCTCATGCCATTCATCCACCATTATTCCCCGTAGGTCGCCAAAGGACTCTTTGGTTTCAGGGTAGGAAAGCAGTAAGGATAAACTTTCCGGGGTGGTTACTAAACAGCTTGGGAAGCGTTTGCGTTGGCTTGCCTTGACCGAACTCGTGGTATCCCCGGACCTTGACTGAATAGTCCAGGGAATATTCAGGCCTTCCACTAGTTCCTGAAGAGATTGGGTGGTGTCCTCGACCAATGCCCTTAAGGGAGTGATCCAAAGGATACGAAGTTTAGGTGGCCTTTTGGGAAATTTACCATTCTTTTGTTCATTGATCCATTCAATCAATGGAGGTGCCCACACCGCAAAGGTTTTTCCCGTCCCGGTAGGGGCATGTAATAGCCCGCTCTTCCCCTCCGCATAAGCTTGCCAAGTATTTCTCTGAAATGAAAATGGTTTCCATTTCTTACTCTTAAAAAAAGCTTCCACTTTCTTTTGACCCTCCGAATAGTTCACCAATTCCAAGAATTTAGAAGAGTAAGGCTTGTTTTCCCGTAGTAGGAAGTAGTAATTCCGGGCCTTCATTCCTGCTGGAATTCACCCTGGAACTGACTTGGAAAGTATCAATCTTGGGTTGTTTTACTTTGATTATATCCAGCAATTCGGATTCCTTTATATCTGGCTGCATCCAGGAAGTCCAAAGCTCTCTTGGGATAATCAAAGGGGCACGGTGGTGAATATGAAGAATATCGGGGGAAGCGGCGCGTGTAAGGACTGAAAAAGCACAGCTTTCATCTTGTCCGGTATCGAGCCAGATTCCACCGATGGCAAAGGTATCCGGTTTTAAAAGTTGATGATAGAAGGGATATTTTTGCGATTCTACCTGCTGCCATTCGAACCAACCATCGGCCGGAATTAAGCACCTAGATTGACGAATAGAAATGGAAAAGATTTCTTTTTTAGTAACCGTTTCAGACCGTGCATTGATCGGGAAGAATTTCCCCCCTGGTTCTTTTTGGGACTGATTGCTTCCCCATTGCATCGAAGTCCAAATATGTCGGTTTCCCCGATCGATAATAACGGGGTGAGCTTGACCGGGAGCACGATTATATCTTGGTTTCTGTAACCCGTCAAAAGGGCCGTACCGTCGGGTGAATTTCTCTGGGTTGTTTTCTCTTAGAGTATATCGGCCACACATGATTAGAGATAGCCTAGAGGCTTAGGAAGGATCTGGCAAATGACTGAGGCTTGCCTCGGGCCTACTTCTCTCGTCTTCCTCGTCGGCTAAGAAAAGTTTATGCATTTGAAAACCTGCCCGAAAAGGAGCTCCGTGTTTCTTGACCCATTCGTTGATAGACTTTAAAACCTTCGGATTTTGACTTTGAGACCATTCTGGGTGAAGCCAGACGGGTTCATTTACATCCTTGAAGGGAATAGCTTCACACCATTTTTCAATGCTGTTTTCATTTTCCACGATAATTTTCCATTCATCCACGAGTTCGAAAGTTTCTTCGATCGGGGGTGCTGCTGTTTTAGGGCTAACTGTCACCCAATCCATCTCGCCCATGATCGGAAAAGCACCACAAGTTTCAATGTGGACGGGAAGATTCCGGCTTCTCAACTGATAGGACAAGCCAACTAAATCATGAATGGCAGGCTCACCCCCAGTAATGACAACGATTTCAGGACATGCATAGAAAGCTTCGTCGGCCAAGTCGGTACATTCGAGATGCTCTACATTCTCCGGCCTATGTTTTGGGTGCCAAGTACCTGCGGAATCGCACCATGGGCAGTGAACAGGGCAGCCATGAAGGCGAATGAAAAAGGCCGACTTTCCAAGATGGATTCCTTCTCCCTGCCAGGAATGAAAGCGCTCGTATACTGGAAGTTCACTCATATTGAAGATGGATTAAAAAGGGCGGAATTTTTACTGTCTTCTTCCAAGCGTAAGCATTGAATTTTAGCACGACCCTTAGTCTTGGCATCTACCATCGGTTGAAAAGTATGGTATAGAAATTCGGCAATTCCCTCACAAGACGCACTATCAACCCAAGTTATTTTGAGCAAGCCCTGCTCTTGGATGGATTCTAACAACCCCTTTTGAGGATCCGTGGAACATAAGACAATTCCATGGTCCAAGTTCTCCTCGATCCAGTCTTCAATAAAGTGAAGATCACCAAAGTCGATCACAAATCCATTTTCATCCAAAGTTTCGGCTACAAAAGTGATTGTTATAGCCCAACTATGTCCATGGATTCTGGAACATTTTCCAGAATGTCTTGGCTGACGGTGGGAGAGAGGAATATCGCGATAGGTTTTACTGCAAGTTATCATAAGTTTATTCAAACAAATTAGGCTTCATATTCAGTTGGGTCTGGCACCTTGGCGATCGCAAAAGCTTCTTTTCTTTCGACACAAGTCCCACATTTTCCGCAATGTAATTTACGCCCGGCGTAACAGGACCAGCTCAGATGCAAGGGGGCCCCTAATTCCACTCCATTTTTGACTAAGTCAGCTTTGGTAAGGTTAACGAATGGACGATGCAAGTCCAAGTTCTTCCAATCCGCCAAGCTGAGTGCAGTTTCCATGGCATTCGCAAAGGCAGGCCTACAATCAGGATAGATGGTATGATCCCCAGCATGGGCGGCGTAAGCAATCGTATCGAAGTCAACCGAAAGGGCATACCCAGCGGCTAGAGCAAGCAAGATCATATTTCGATTTGGAACCACGGTAGCTTTCATTGATTCCTCCGCATAATGACCTTCAGGAAGTTCGATGTTTGGATCAGTTAGGGAACTACCTCCGAGGATATCGGCTAAATTCGGCAGGGTCAAAATTCGATGGGGAACTTTTAATTTCTCTGCAATGAAAGAACTATGCTGTAATTCTTTTTCATGTCTCTGTCCGTAATCTATGGAAAGCAAACGAACCGAAGCCTCTTGCTGAATCAACTGCTGAGCCAGAACGGTGGAATCTAGACCACCAGAGAAAAGAACCACAGCCTTCATTAAGTAAGAAACAAAAAAATCATAAGTTAATTAGAACTCGCTAACCATAGAGAGAATGAAGTCGAACTTGAAACTTATTTTTCATCCGGCCTTGGGAAAGTAGCTCGATGGATTTGATAGATCCGGTCCAATTCTTCGATCGGTTCGGCATGATCATCAACTCGAAGATCCCGGAATCGATCATTGAGCCCCCCGTAGCCCCAACCTTTTCGGACTACAAGCATGGCTGCCGCTTGTCGGCCCCGCTTATCACCCCCCATCTTCTGGGCCTCTCGCAAGGAAGCGATCATTTTCTCGGCCAGCGTTCCCTTTGAATCTTCAAATGCTGCAGCCATGGCTTGAATCACTTGAGGCCCGGCTAGCAGATTGCCTTGTACTGCATAGCCCGGGCCAGTTTTGTGACCTGCCCAATCCAGGCAATTCATTCCGGTATGGATGGATGCATTGCCTTCTTCCCCAATGATTGCAATTTGTCGATGACTTCTTCTTGGATCGGCATCGATCATCAGGTTTAGAGCAGCTTGGGCATTTTTTCCACTTTTCAGAAGCTTGAGTCCGATGGGACCAAAGCTAGGATTCCCCCAAGCTTGGGTAGCAATGGCACCCACCCCTGCTTCCGCATAGGGAACAATCGCTCCCACGGCCACCAGTTTGGATTGAACCGCCACCCCCCATTCTCCTGTTTGGGAATCCCGTGCGACGATGGAAAAGGTGGATATCAACTCCGGTTCTTTGGTGTCTAGAAAGATTGAAAACCCCGATATTATGCTTAATTTTATCCATTTCATTCGCCTTGACCCTAGTGCGAAATCGCTTACTTTCAAACCCTTACTTGCGTGCCGGGCTAGCTCAATTGGTAGAGCAGTTGACTCTTAATCAATTGGTTCGGGGTTCGAGTCCCCGGCCCGGTACCAAGACTTGTTTGATACTTGAAATGAAAATTTCCAAAGTCTTTATCAGTATCGTTTTAGAGGGATGTCTTTGCTTGCAGATTATGAATGATGAGCTTTAAGATCATCTCTTTCCTCCCTTTCAGATCTTCTTCAAAATGAAAACCTTTCTTAAAATATTGTTTTTATTGTTCGTTTTTTTTACCGCAGAAGTAAAAATAGGATATGCTAATTTATATCCCTGGACAGATCTTGATGGTAGAACACTCCAGGCACGATTTATTCAATTAGATCAAAACAATCTGACTATTGATGTAAATGGCCAACCTTTTGAGATTCCGGTGAGTACACTAAGTCCGGAGTCCAAAGCACTGGCTACCATGTTACAGGCACAGCAGAAGCCAGCAAAAAAATTGTATGATTGGACCGACTCATCCGGACGTAGCATCAAGGCAAGCTTTGTGAGCTCGACTGCGCAAAGCGTAACTCTCGAGGTAAATGGTAATCAGACCACATTACCCCTTTCAATGTTCAGTGTCGCTTCCCAAGCTTTAGCCGAAAAGTTGGGTGCTTCGAAAAAGCCTAAATTAGAGGACAAACCGAATGAGTCCAAGGCATCCATAACTGCACCTAAGGTCGATCTTAAAGGCGACCTTGATACTTCTAAAGTCTATCCCTGGGAAAATAACGCAAATCAGGAGGTGGAGGGTAAATTTCTCGAACTGTCCAAAGACAGCTTGAGAATCCTGATCAATTCGGGTCGCCAAGAAGTTTCCATACCCCTAGACAGTTTATCCAAGCAATCTCAATCTCTCGCTAAAAAGCTGAATTCATTAATCAATGCAGAAGCCAAGGAGGATGCAGTCTTGGTAAAAAAGCGTAAATCCATGAAGGTTCCTGCTCTCAAGGAAAGTGATTTGGATTTGGAACACGAACTAACCAATACTCTAGGGCAAAAAATAAGGGCAAAGTTTATCGAAGCGAGTAATACCCTGATTATACTTGAAATGAGCGGTAAAACTAAACCATTGGAATTGTCTTGGAGTTCTTTTTCGGATGAATCGATTGCCACCCTCGAAGCCCTCCGAAGAATGAAAGCAGAGGTGGATTCTAGGAAACCTAAAATTTCACCTCCGAAAAAAAATAGATTGGCATACTATGCAAGTGGAAAATACAAGGGTTACCATACCATTTTGGAAGCTGAAACTTACGTGGTTGCAGTTCGGAGTTCCGGTAATGGATTGGATATATTTGTAAAGCAAGAGCAAGCTGGATCCTCGATCCATCCTTTAGGCGTACCAAGGTTAGGGGTTAGTTTTGGTACCTATTACACCGATAAAACCGATCCAAAACGACACCGGTCCCGGGGCCGGAATATTAAAGATTTTAATCAATACCCAGAGCCTTCCACAGATCGCGAGCTAATTGAGTTGAGTGGAACTTACACCAACGGAGGAACTTTTGAATACAACATCGAGCTTAAAGAGAGTGGCTTGATGCTTTGGTCAAAAATGAAAGACCCAACCGGTGAAGAATGGCCATCTCGCCATCGGATCGGAATTGCAGTTCGGGGAGTGGTGGCTGACGCTAAAAACTTGCCCATGGAAAAGGTTAAGTCTGCAGTGGGTGACGGAACTTTTAGCTTTAACCCGGTAAGCGGAAAGTCAGCCCAAGTTCCCATGGACCTAAAGTGGACGGATGTTCGGAAAAAAATGAAGGTCAATACCAATAACTTAGTTTCGATGGAGCTATCGGGTAAGCCTTATGATCCGGTAATTATTTCGATTTCTTCAGTCAGTAATCGGGATATGCGTTTGGACATGGATAAAGCTTACGCCAAGACCTTTCCCTTACAAGGCGTAAGCCTTCAATACTTTGCCCTGGAGGAAAGAAAGCGTCAGGAAGTGCCAAAGAACAAAGCCCTTAAAATCATTCTAAAACCGAATTAGAACTTCATGAACTCTTGGTATTAACCAAAGCTAGCCTTTAAATTTTCCAGGCTGATTCGGGCACAATCTTCCGGGCTGGGGTGGTAGTCGAAAGGCTCAACCGATACCCAACCCTTATAATTGATTTCCTGCAGGGTTCGGGCAACTGCGATCAAATCGGTTGGGCCCTGGCCCGGCCCCCGATGATTGACGTCATTGGCATGAAAGTGGGAGAATTCCCAGCGGTGTTCATAAATCGTGGCAATGGTTCCGGCAGGCTCATGAGCCATTGCCTTCATATCCAAATGCATCCGGCAGGCAGGATGGTTAACCGCGGAAATAAAACGGCGTGCTTCCGCACAGGAGGATAGGAAACTGGTTTCCACTGGGGATAAGGGTTCCATCGCCAAGGTAACGCCGAACTCACCCGCAAGTTCAGAAACCTCACGAATAATTTCTACTGCTCGAGAAAAGGCATCTTCATAGACGGTGCCACATTCTAGATTTCTTTGCTGGGGGCTACCAAGCACCATAATACTTCCACCCATTTGGCCCGTTAGCTTGGCAAGTTTTTGGAGGTATTCACAAGTAGCATCACGCATGCCCTGATCGGAGGAAGTAAGATGCAAACCTTCGGACTTGGCCATGAGCCAGTGAAGCCCAACAATTTCAATACCCGCAGAGTTTGCAGCTTCAAGGCAGCGCGCTGCGTCCTCTTCATTAATCTCAAGGGGATTATCCTTCAAGGTGAACGGGGCAATTTCCACTCCTTGGTAACCGATCTCGGCAATCTTGGATAAGCCATCCTTGATGGACATTTCCTGAAAGACTTCATTACATAGTGCGAATTTCATAAATGAGAGATGAAAGTATGTGCCTTACTTGTTTTTAGGTGAAAGGTAATCCTCAGGATAACCTGGATGATTGGGCATGATCGAAGTAGGATGCCCAGGGTCTTGAGCATAGCGAGCAAAGCGGTTTTCAATTTTGGCATCCTCGGGTATTCCAATATGAAAAACAAAACGATAGCGTAGGGTCAAGCTTTGGCCTTTGGATATGGTATGTGCTCCATCTCCTCCAATTTTGATGGGAGCAAAAGGGTTTGCGGAAATAAGGCCATAGTCGCGGGCATGCCACCAAGATTTCTCTCCTTTTTTAGTTAGGTTGGTTGGGTGACTGAAGAAAGCAATCCCTGCCTGCTTTCCTTCCATCGTTCCATAGTAATGAACCCAATCCGCTCGTTTTCCCCAGATGTTTTTCCCTTCAACTCCTTCGCTATTTCGAGCCTTACCATATACTTTGTGAACCCCGCGTTTAGCACTTGGAGTAAGGCGAAGATCGGGATGAGTTCGGATTCCCACGAAGCCATCCTTAAACGCCTCAAAGACCAAATCCTGATGAGTGGCATGCAAATTGATTTCCAAATCTATAAAGCGGGCTACCTCATCGGCTCCGAAAGTGAGGGTGCGGGTATCTGCACCCATCGTTTTTCCTTGATGATCTTTCCAGGCATTGAGGGTTTTGATTAGGGCCCGGTTTTCTCCCGATCTGGTCTCAATCACCTTGATGTGTTCCACCATGCCGGAGTTTTCATATTGATTATGCCAGAAATTTGCTCCGCTCATTCCTTGGTGCCCGATAAAAAGACCTCGGTGATGCGGATGATCCTTAGCTTCACCTGGAGTATTACTTTTCATGGGGTAATCGCGAAGTACACGGATTCCAGTGGGTCCGTGAATTGGCCAAAGGATGGGTTGTCCCAGTTTATGGAAATTGTACCGAGCAAAAAAAGCACCATCGATTTTAACTTCGAGCACATCTTCTTTTTTCAAAACCGAAAATATCGAGTCTGTGGTCTCCTCAATCTTTTCGCATGCAAGCTCTTTGAAGGTATTATATTTCTCGTTTGGATTCTCGATGCCAAATGAGTAAGCATGAACTAGGCAAAATAAGAAACTGGATTTCAAAAAGGGTAAAGGCTTCACGGGAATACGATCAAGTACGAAATATTAAACTTGTCTTTAAGAAGAGTGGATCGATTAACTAGTGTAAAGTAATAAAGAGTGATCACTTGAAATAAGAATTTAATAAGTAAAAAGAATTACCGGCTCTGTTAGGTGAGTGATCGATTGCCCCCTCAAGTTGAAGTAACAATGGGGTTGGAGTTATGGGGCTTCTTGAGCGAATCCATGCTCTTTTATTATCCTGATAATTTCGGTTGAGAGGCTCGTTCTGCTTTCAAATTTCATTTTGATGTAATTTGAAGTTTTGAGATTGCGGAAAGAATTAGAAATACAGATCATTTTGTTTGTACTTGATTCTCTCATCAAGCAACTAAACTATTATGATTCGACTCCTTTTCTTTTCGGTTTTCCTTTTTTCTACTGCTTCTGGATTATTTTCTAAAAATCGCCCATCAAAGCCGAATATTGTATTGATTCTCGCGGATGACTTGGGATGGCAGGATGTCGCTTGTTATGATATCGACGAGCCTTCCCCGATGGAGACACCCCATATTGATTCTCTGGCCCAAAAAGGAGTCCAGTTTTGGCAGGGATATTCCCCAGCCCCAACTTGTGCACCCACCCGATGTGCGATTTTAAGCGGTCGGCATCCAGCGGTTTTACAGAAAACTCATGTCGTCGGTGGAAATCCTCCCACCCCATATAACCAAACCGAACATCCGATTATGGACCCTTGGTTTAGTGGCCGCATGAAAATGGAAGAAGTCACGATTGCCGAGGCCCTACGCGCCAATGGGTATGTGTCAGGTCACACCGGCAAATGGCACACCGCGATCGACCACAATGCCTTTCCTCAACCCGAAGATCAGGGCTTTGATTTTACCAGCAATCACTTAGGGGCAAGTGCGGCGATGCGACCCCATCGATTGACTGGTTTTGCCACCAAAGAAAAAAATGATCCTTATCAACTCGATCAAGAGGGCTTCCCCAAGGATCAAACCACGGAGGATGCCCTTGAATTCATGGAGCAGTCCAAAGAAAAAGCTTTCTTTTTATATTATGCCGCTTGGTTGGTTCATACTCCAATTCATAGCCGGAGTAAGGAATTACTTGAAAAATATTGTAATAAGCTGGGAGTTGATTTCCCGGATGACCCAAGTAGTTGGACATTAGCAGGACAAAAAAATCCCTACTACTGTGCCATGGTTGAAATGTTCGACCACTATGTTGGGCAACTTCTTCAGTACTTGGAGGAAACACCGGATCCTCGCTGGTCTGGGCACATGCTCATTGAGAATACTTATGTCATTCTTACTTCTGATAATGGTGGAATGGAAAGAGTACCCAATGAAATAATCACCGATAATTATCCGCTTGATCGGGGTAAGATCAATGCCCGTGAGGGTGGAGTGCGTGTACCCTTAATTATTTCAGGTCCGGAAGTAAGGGGAGGTCAGCAAAGCAATGTGATGATCAACGGGATTGATTTTTATCCCACTATTCTAAGTTGGACTGGTACCCCCAGGCCCAAGTCCCAAGTTTTAGATGGTTGCGATATCAGTCCTTTACTTCGTGAAAACCCTAAGCTCGCAGATCTAGTAAAAGAGAAAGACGGTGAAGTCCGAAACTCGATGGTTTGGCACTTTCCACATGGCGTTGCTCAGCAATCCACACTGCGAAGAGGAGGCTGGAAATTAATTTATAATTACATGCCTGGACGACCTACGGTTGAACTTTTTAAGCTTTACGAAAAATATCCCAAGCCTTCCAAACGGGTGGATATTGAAGAAGCAGTAAACCTCGCGAATCAATTTCCGGAACAAGCTGAATCGATGAGAAAAGAACTTTTTCAGAGATTAGATGCCATGAACGCATCATATCCCTATTTGAACCCTCACTTTAAGAGATCCTTAGACGGGAAGGATCAGGTTTGTGCCATCGTTGAAAATGGTAAGGAAGGGAGCAAGGTGTGGGTCCAGTTTCAGGAACATGGAAACCAGGTCCTCAAAGGGCAGATCGTATACACCTTGAATGGAGGACAAAGAAGTGAGGAGTGGTATCTTGCCCCTGCGAAACTCAAAGGAGGGCGCTTGCATGGGATTTTACCCAAGGGAACCACGCACTATTTCTTTAATTTGATCGATGAGAAAAATTTTCTGGTCTCCTATCCAATCCCGATGGATATTTTGTCTGCTGGAAAAACCCGACCTAAAGGAATGTATTCGCTGAACAGCCTCGAGAATTAATCGGATCTGATTCAATTTTACCCAAAAAAAACGCCTTATTACTGAGGCGTCTTTTGGCTTCAAAAGCACAAACTTAAATGAAACAAATTGACTTTTATCATTTGTAATGATGGGCTTCCGCTCAAAATTGTTCAAAAAAGATCTTCTAATTTCCCTATAAGCTTCAGCTCCATTCCAGCATTCTCTGGATAGGGGCTTTGGCCTGCTCAATTAAACTTGCTTCCATGGAGATCTCAGGGTTACCGGATTGTAAGCAATCGAGAAGTTTTGAAAGTGTATTCATCTTCATATAGCGACAATCATTACAGGCACAATGCCCAGTGGGTCCGGCTACAAAAGATTTCTCTGGGAGTTCACGAGTGAGGCGATGCATCATTCCAGTCTCGGTTAAAATGATAAAAGTATCAGCCGGATTACTTTGGCAATACGAGACCATTTTTTCAGTGCTACACACTTCGTCTGCCATTTCTCGAACGGAATCAATACATTCAGGGTGTGCCACCACCGGCGCATGGGGAAATTCCAACCGGCACCGTTCAATAGATTCTTTGGTGAAAAGCACATGGGCATAACAACTCCCGGGCCAGAGTTGCATGGTTCTTCCCGTTTGTCCGATTACCCATTGGCCTAGGTTTTGATCGGGAACGAATAGAATTTCACGATCTGCGGGGACTTGTTCCACAATTTTTACTGCATTGCCACTGGTACAGATTACATCACTCAGCCCTTTGACCGCGGCCGAGCAGTTCACATAGGCAACCACATAGAGATTTGGATTTTTTTCTTTGTAGGCAGCAAGTTGATCTGCAGGACAAGAATCGGAAAGAGAACAACCCGCACCCAAGTCGGGGAGTAAAACCGTTTTACTTGGGTTTAAAATCTTTGCGGTTTCCGCCATGAAATGAACCCCACAGAATACGATTACCTCGGCATCAGTTTCAGCTGCCTTACGGGCCAAGCCTAAGGAATCTCCGACATAATCTGCAACTTGCTGAATCGGGTCGACTTGATAATTGTGGCAAAGAAGAATCGCATTCTTTTCTTTTTTTAGGCGGAGAATTTCTTCCTGTTGTTCGGTCAGTGCGACCGAGTCCTGAAGCTGAAAGATTTGGAGTTGGGGAGGGGCGGTGAGGGTTTCGGTCATCAGGAAACCTAGTGAGCACAGATCGTGCAATTTCCTTGTTTTCGAAATTGTGGGCATTCCGCATGGACCTGAAGGCGTTGATCCTTTAGATCAAGACCGAGCTTGGCGGATACATTTTTCCCGTACCACTCCATGAAGGGAGCATCGATGTCGAAAATCTTTTCGCAGTCCGAGCAAATAACTTGGGCTTTAAAAGTTTCTGCAGATCCAGTGAGAGAATAAAACTTATTATCATGGCCGACATCGATCTTGCGGATGACACCACTTTCAACAAGCAAGGGAAGGCAGCGATAGACCGTGGCCCGGGAAACAGTATCATCCAGACTATGGGCGTCTTGGAGCAATTGCTCGGCAGTAAAATGACCTGTTTGTTTAAAGAGAGCCTCAAAAACCCCTTTTCGCTGTCCGGTCATACGTAAGCCTTTACTTACTAAAAATTCAGAAAAACTTTCCAAGCTCTCGTTTGATATAGAAACCATTCACCATTCTACCTAAACCCTTCGAAATCTGGGGTCAACCTTATTGAGACCCTTTTGAGATTAAATGGTTTGTTTACAAGAATCAAATATGCATTAAAATTAGTCAACCATGGCATTGAAGGTAAATGATCATATAATTCCAGATTGGGCAATCGAAGGGCAGGCTCAATCATTGTATCAAAGCGTTGCGGAAAAAATGAAGGGTAAGCCACAGGAGGTCATCCAAATGGCAGCTATCGATATGGCTAAGGACCGCTTAATCGATCAGACCCTGATGTCTCATGAAAGCCAAAGCAGGAGCTACGAAGTGAATCCGGTTGAGGTGAATAAGCAGATGAAGCGATGGATCCGCGAGAATGGAGGCAAAAAAGCATTTGAAAGCGGAAAACATCCTGTAATTAAGAATAAGGAAACCCTAAGAAAGGAAGTTACCAACCAGATCCAGTTCAATATGCTTCTGGAGGAAGAGTCAAAATGTGAACCCGTATCTGAGGAGGAAACCAAAAAATATTATGATTCCCGCCCCGATCTATTTACTGCGGAGGAGACGGTATCTGCTTCACATTTGCTCAAAAAAGCCACGACAGAAGATGAATTTTCCGAAGCTAAAGATGCCATTTTACTCTTACGGGAAAAATTGGAAAAAGGTGCGGATTTTACCGAACTGGTAAGGGAAGAATCAGACGATGCCGGGAATGATGGAAACCTTGGAGAGTTTGGCCGGGGTCGCATGGTTCCCGAATTTGAGAAGGCTGCCTTTTCCATGAAAAGCGGAGAGTTGAGCGACCCGGTCCGTACTCAGTTTGGATGGCATTTGATTCAGGTAAAGGAGAGACATCAAGGAAAGTTGACTCCTTATAATGCGATTAAGGAAAAGGTATCGGAGTATCTTACTGAACGACGAAAGGATGCCACTTTCGAGGCTTTTCTGGACCGCTTAAAAGCAGAAGCAAATATTGAGGAAGTATCAGGAATCTAATTAGGAACGCTTTCTCCCCAAGCCCTCGAGAATTTTCAAGGTACTCTTCGATTTATTAAGGGCATATAGGTGAAAGCCAGGGCAACCCACATTGAGTAATTCCTTGACTTGGTCCAAAGCCCAATCAGCTCCAATTCCAGGCTGGTCTGATTCTTGAGATTGTTGCAGGTGATGCTCCAATTCAGGGGGTAGGCGGGCTTCGCACATGCTGCAAAATCTTTTCACCTGGCCTAGTGACAAAGCAGGCAGTAAACCAGGAAGGATTGGGATGGATATTCCAGCATTTTTGCAGTCAGATACGAATTTGAAAAAAGCCTGATTATCAAAAAATAATTGTGTAGTGATGAAGTCAGCCCCCGCCTCCACTTTGGTTTTTAAATTCTTTAAATCAGTAACCTGATTGGAGGCTTCGGGATGCTTCTCTGGGTATCCGCCCACACCAATCCCGAAGTGAGGGAAGTTTTCACGGATCAAACTGACCAAGTCGGAAGCATAAGAAAAGCCACCTTCAATGGGTCTGAACTGAGTTTCTCCCCTGGGAGGATCACCCCTGAGTGCCATGATGTTGCAGAAGCCGGCAGTTGCAAAATCCTCCAGAATCGTAAGCAGCTCATCCCGAGTATGTCCCACGCAGGTTAAGTGAGGCATCACTTCAAAACCATGCTCCTCTTGGAGCAGTTTTGCATAGTGCATCGTAGTAACTCGGGTTCCGCCACCGGCTCCATATGTGATGGAGACAAAATCAGGGTCATAAGGTTGGAAGCTTTCCGCAGTTTTTAGCATCCTTTCACCACCTGCATGATCCTTGGGCGGGAAGAATTCAACTGAAAAAAGTTTTTTTCCTTTTTCTAAAATCTTACCAATTGATTCACCTTTGCTCATAAACATATCAAGATATCATGATATGTTGATATGTTCAAGGCAAATACCGGAGCTTACAAACGGATACGGGAGCTAATTAAAAGGTTGCTGACTGAATTAAGGTATTTCTCCACCCGTTTTTGCGGGTTGATGTCCTGAACCCTTTCAAGAAGACCAACCGCCTTTTCGTAATCTTGATTAGAAACGAGCATTCTCGCATGTTCGAGCAAGGCGGAGCTTTCCTGCTCTGGATCTTTTGCAGCTCTTTCAAATCGAAGTTCAGCTTCAACGAATTCATTCTTTTTCCAGGCGATTTGACCTAAGATAAAGTGAATTTTACCCTCCAGTGGAAATTTCTTGGCTAAATCAAGAAGGATGTCGGATGCTTTTTGATCTTTTCCAGTTGCTCTCAATACCTCGGCTTGGAGTAGGCGGATTTTTTTTTCATCTTCCTCGGAGTAACCCTTCCCAAAATTAAGTTCGATTTTTTCAAGGTAAGAAAAGCCATCTTGATAGGATCCACGCCCAATAAGTATTCGGGCGACTCGAACATAATTTAGCAAGGGGAGTTTCTGCTTTTTTTGGATTGCTTCTTCGTATACTTGAAGGGATTGGTCATACAGTTCAAGGTTGTGATAAAGGTCTCCAAGAACCATAAAGTCTGAAAGTTTCAACTTCCCCATTCGTTTCATAGTTTCAAGGGCAACCACCGCTTTTTTTTCTTTTTGTAAAGCCTGCAGGACTTGTGCTCTGGCCCGATGGCAAAAAGTATCGTTGGGGTCTTTTTCCAAGAGCTCGTCGAGTAAGGCTAAGGCCTCGGGGAAGCGTTCGGTATAGAGAAAGCAATTTACCAATCCATTCCGGGCATCCTTACTTTCTGGCAGAAAGAGTAGAGCCATACGGTAAGCATTCTCCGCAGATAAAAAACGTTCCAAGCTGAGGTGACAGTATCCAAGAGCTACATAGGTAATACCATCTCCATCTCCTAATGCAATTGCCTTGATCAGACTTTTAGAGGCCTGATCGAGGTTGCCTAAATTTAATTGTACCAATCCAAGATTCTTATGAGCTCGTAGAAAGGAGGGGAATTTTTCAATGGCTTTTTGATAAGATTGAGAAGCTGCGGTCAAACGACCGTTTTGATAATACATCGAGCCCAGGGCATAATCCAGAGCAGGACTACTTTTCTGGTCCACTTTTCCTTCCAAGTATAAGATGGCTTCAACCAATTGATTTTCTGCCTTGGCAACCACTTCCCTTAAGACCGATTGTTCGGATTTACTTATTTTTGGCTCGATCTCACTACGAAATCCGTAGTCCCCCATAAAACTACGAACAAAAGATGGATTGTTCCAGAAATCCTTAGTTAATACGGGCTTGGGAGCCTGACCATGAGCATGGGTAAAAAGTAAAATGAAGAAAGGGAATATAAATTTCATTGATTTAGTAGGCTAAAGCGAACGGGAAGATAAAATTGTACTTTTACCGCCTCTCCATTTCTGCGGGGTGGTTCGTAAACTGAATTTTCTGCGGCTTCGCGAGAGGGTTTTACAAAATCTGGATGGGTGCTGGAGACAACTTCAAGTACCTTTACCTTACCTTTTTCATCAATAAGAACGAGCAGCCTCACTTCCCCCTCCAAGCCCTTTCTCTTTAAATTTGATGGATAACGAAGGATGCCACGTTTCAGAATGGACGGATTGCGGTCTAACTCATGCAAATCGAATACCAGTTCCTTTCCAAAACCTTCGGGTATTGGATTGAAACCAGCTAAAGAAAAAGCAGCTCTAAAATCGCCTGGTCCAACGTCAAGGCTGACATTAATTGCAGGGGTATCCAATTTTGCTACAGTCTGGACAAGAACGGGTTCGGGTACAGGTTGCTTGGCTTTGTTCTCTAGAATTCTTTCCATTTTTGACTTCGGAGGAGGTGGTGCGGTAAAGACAGGGGCATCTACTTTTCTCACAAGCCATTCATCGTATCGAATGAATTCTGAAAGCGGAAGCAAACCAAATAACACTAAGGAGATCAGAATGGAAAATAAAAAGCTGAGCTTTTTAGAACCCTCTATTTTTTCGGATTCCAATCCGGGCACGCCCTCAAAATTTACAGGTGGCTTTTTCATTGCAACAGGGGGCTCAACTTGATTGCTTTTGCCCCCCCGAGAAGTGCCTGATCCATAACCTCAGTCGCAAGTCCAGCTTTGGACCCGGGCGATACTTGAACCAAGATCGAAGCCTTGAAGTCTGCATGGGCGGTTCGGACAATGGGTGCAACCTCTTCAATACCTATGACAGATCCATTTTTCAAAATCTGTCCGGATGCAGAAAGCCGAAAGGTTAGTGGTCGTTTGTTTTCATTGGATGGACTCGCTGAGTCTTTGTATTTTGGGGTGATACCGACCTCATTTACGAAGGAGGTGGCGACAATGAAAAAAATCAGCAGGATGAAAACCATGTCGATCAAAGGGGAAACATTGATTTCCGCTTGATCGGAAGGAAAGGAGTAAGCTCGTCTTTTCATCTTGGTTTACGGGTGGCGATGGATACGGAAGGAGCAATTTTTCGAGCCTCTAAGATTATTTTTGCAAGGAGGGTGGCATCAGCCCATTGGTCGGTTTGAATCACCACGGGTTTATTTCGGTCTTTGCTACCAAGTTCGATCAGTCTTGGGATTTCAGGTAACTGAACCTCTTCGCCTCCATGAAAAATCTTATCTTCAGAGGATAGAGCAAAGAGAATGGAATTTCGCTTGAGAGAATCTGCGGTTTGGGCGTCAGGTCTTACAACTTCTACTCCTGGTATGCTGACAAAGGTAGCGGAAACAATAAAGAAGATCAATAGAATGAAAACAACATCAATCAAAGGGGAAACATTGATGGATCCATCCTGCTCGTCATCAAGAGATTTTGATCTTCCGTATAGTCTCATCTGGATAGGGCAGGGCTGACTTGTCGAATGGTAATGCTTTCCAATCTGTTGATACAATGGAGCCAATCTTTCTTTTGTCTTTTTAAAACATGGATGAATGCAAGTGCGGGAATGGCAACCAGCAACCCAGCTTGGGTGGTGATCAAAGCCTGTGAGATGCCACTCGCTACAAGGTCCATCTTGTAACTATCTTGCATGCTTAGTCCGTTGAAAGTTTGGAGCATGCCAATAACCGTACCAAGTAATCCGATGAGAGGAGATGCACTTGCAAGAACAAGCAACAACTTGATTCTGCGACTCAAGTAGGAAGCATCTGATATTCGAACCTGTTGGAAGCGGCGACGGGTCTCTCTCGGGTCTTTGTCGGTGGCGATGCAATAGCGAATGATTCGGTCTACCTTTCCTCCTCCCTGAAAAGCATCCCATTTTTCTCTTGGAAAAGCCTTTAGGTCTTTAGGAATTACATTCCGAAGCCTAAGCCATAAATCAAAAGCCACATAATAAGTGTAAAGAGAAAGAACGCCGATGACGGGCATTAAGGAGCCCCCTTTTTGCCAAACATTACTCGCACTGGAGAAAAATTCAAAGAATGGATTCATCTTTGGAATCAACCGAACTAAGCGACTGGGTTTCGTCTCTTTTTAAATGAACCAAGCGGGCGGCAAATCCTTCCAGTTTTGAGATCATACCCTGTACTCTTCGTGAGAGCAGAGCGTGGGCAATTAAGGCAGGAATGGCCGTAACTAAACCAAATTTCGTGGTAACCAGAGCTTCAGATATGCCCCTTGCCAATTCACTGTTTTCAGGGTTTGCAAAGTTGGTAATTTGACGAAACACATCAATCATTCCAGTCACCGTACCTAGGAGTCCCAATAGCGGGGCGGTTGCCGCGGTGACTGCAATCAAAGGGAGAGCTTTTTCTAAGCGTACTTGAAAGTCGATGATTTGTTCATAAAGGATTTCCTCAAGAATTTCAGGTGTTTTTCCCTGATAACTTTGGGCCGTTTTCCGAAGAAGCTCAAAGGGACCGCTGAAGGAACCATCAAGCTTGGCAGGGCCATATGGAGTAGAAATACCCAGAATTTGAAAAGCCTTGAAAATTAAGATTAAGATAGATACTGCAGCAAAAAATAAGATCGGATAAATCCAAATCCCTCCTTTCTGCAATTCTTCAAAGACCGTTAGTTCTCCTCCTTCCATCACAAATGCTTTTCCCAGGCTAGGGTCGAGGGGAACACTGGTCATGGATTCTGGAGGAGCAGAAAGTGCAGATTGAATCAGAGCAGATGTGGTATCTGAAGCTTTTAAGAGACGGGAAGGTTCAGGTTTCTTTATGAAATCTGCAGATAAGTCCAGAGAAGAATATGGTTCGGACTGAAATGATTTTTCTAGAAAGCCAGCACTTCCTTCGATACCCGAAAAGAAAGTAACTGGTCCCAAGGACCAAAAAGTTCCCTCTTCCCTCATACCTTCTGGAGGAACGATAGCATTTCCCTTGAAGGCCATCCCCCCAGCCTGTTCCTTGCTTGTTCGAATACTGAGTTGAAGGATTTGCAGGTAAGCTTCCATCGACGCTTGCAGACCCTGATCATCCTTGCGAAGTAATTCAGCCAAGGAATCACTCCAGAGGAACTGTTCCGATGGTGGAGTAGCTTGCCTCCAACTTCGGGCATAGTCTTTGAGCAAACGAAGTGATGATTCCAATTCACCTTCGTTTTGCTGAACCTCTTCCTTGAGCTGTAATAAGCTGGCGTCTCGATTGTCCCTTAATCGAAGTCTCCGATCCAACTCTTTCCGTTTTTCTGCAGCACTGCGCTCTTGGGATGCAACCTTTTGGGCGATTGGAATCTTCTGATCTTCAATCTGCTTGCGAATTTCCGCAAGCCTACGGGTTGCATCCTGTAAATCTTGTCGTGCCGATACCCGTACTTCTCGAATTCCTTGCCCTCGAAGGCCAACCGAAAAAGCAACCAGAGCAATGAGGTAGAAAAAAAATAATGGTTTCATCGGTTCAATTGGTTCGGAGTAGGAAGAGGAAGCTCAAGAAAACGGGGCATTGCCCGATTGTTCATCATTTGTACACCGGTGGTAACTTCCCGGGCAATGTTGTCTTTCCGAGTCCATATCCAACCCGTATTGGAGGGAAGACCAAATCCAGAAACGGTACCTGATTCATTGACAAAATAGGCGGCACCCAGACCAAAGTACAAAACCATAAATTCACGGGACTTATCGTCATCAAGGGTAAATTCCTGGCGTTCCAGAGTGACGGTCCGGTGAAAGAGATGAATGGATTGGAGTAAGGAGACTATGGCTTCTACTCTTTGGCGTAAGGTCAACCGAGCTTTTTGGGGACCGTCTTCAAGTTTTTTACGGAAGGGAGAAAGTCTTTCCGCCAAAGGGGTGGGGAGATAAGAAAAAATTTCATCGACTTGTTGTTCTATCTTCTGGAGACCGCGAATCAGAGATTGAGTGGTGTTTTCCGCCTTTTCTTTTCTTTCCATCAGTTCACTTCTTTGTTGTGCGGCACCAACTGCTTCTTCTTCGAAGAGTTTAAGTTTTTCCTGCAACTCAAGGAGTTCTCGGGTGAGGGCATCTTGAAGATCCACGAGGGCTGCCTTATCCGATTTCCATTGCGTGGATTCTTGTGAAATAAGGTGTTCGGTATCAATCCATTCCTCAATGATCTGCTGGGTTTCTTTTATTTCCGAAAATAGTTGG
>DEYT01000091.1:29839-42599 GCA_002364975.1 Opitutia bacterium UBA3151
AAATTTACCCTACAGGAAATAACTAAAATGGAAAGACTTTATGAGACTCAATCTCAATAAGTATTGTGTACTGATTTGAAGTGATTGCAAAAAAGGGTTGTAGAGGTTTAGGAGGAGAGGAGGCGACGAAGAGTCTCGTCCACAATTTTTGGGTTTGCCTGTCCTCGGGTGGCTTTCATTACCGCACCCTTTAAAGCATTAATTGCTCCTTCTTTCCCGCCTCTGAATTTCTCGGAAGCATCCGGGTCATCGGAAATGGCTTGCGAGCAAAGAGTTTCGATCTCATCCCCATCTGATTTCATTTCCAAGCCCTTTTCTTTAATCAACTCTTTTGCTGATTTCCCGGAGGTAAACATTTCAGGGAAAAGTTCTTTGGCAACATTATTTGAGATGGTTCCATCTTCGATCAGATTTACGAGTTCAGCGAGAGCTACCGGAGATACCTTACAATTTCCCAATGTAACCACCTCCGCAGTTGAATCCTCATTTTGATCCGTATTTTGAGCAAGTTCACGGAGCAAGTCGTTTACCACCCAGTTGGCCACTTTTGAGGGTACTTGGGTTAAAACAGCTGCTTCTTCAAAGTATTCGCAAAGAGGGCGATCTCCGCAGAGTGCGGAAGTTGAGGTATAAGGAAGCTGCATTTCTGACTGGTATCTTCTTTGCTTATCGAATGGCTTTTCAGGAAGCTCCAGAAGGATTCGATCAATCCATTCTTGCTCAATTTGAACCGGCATCAAATCTGGATCAGGAAAATAGCGGTAGTCATGAGCCATCTCCTTGGTACGCATCGGAGTGGTATATTTTTGATCGGGGTTCCAACGCCTGGTTTCCTGGACTATGACCTCGCCCTCATTCATAGCTTTGGTCTGCCGACGAATTTCATATTCAACTCCATTACGAACCCCAGAAATTGTATTAAGATTTTTAATCTCAACTTTAGTTCCCAATGTATGGGTTCCGACAGGGCGAACGCTGATGTTAGCATCACATCGAAGCTGTCCTTTTTCCATATCGCAGTCGGATATACCCGCGGATACTAAAGAGTTTCGAATCGAAGTTAGGTAGGCAAAGACTTCATCAGGAGAAAAAAGATCCGGTTCACTTACAATTTCCAAGAGTGGGCATCCGGCACGGTTGTAATCGACCAAGCTATCGGATTCAAAATGGGTCAGTTTTCCAACATCCTCCTCCAGATGAATGCGGGTAAGTTTTACCTTTCGGTGTGGACCCATAACCGCTGGAGAATCACCAGGCATTTCAATCTCGACTTCCCCTCCCTCACAGATCGGTTGATCAAATTGGGAGATTTGATAATTCTTGGGCATATCGGGATAGAAATAATTCTTACGATCCCACTTACAGATCGATGCGATCTTGCATCCTAGCAATAAACCAACTTTGATAGATTTCTCGATGGCATCCAGATTCATTACTGGTAATGCACCGGGTAAACCAAGGACCACTGGATTGGTTAGCGTATTGGGCGGTCTTCCGAATCCAGTACCTACCCGGGTAAACATTTTAGAACTTGTATCTAATTGAACATGAACCTCCAAACCAATCACAGCTTCGTATTTCATTTTGTTGACCTCGTAATCCTGGTTAGAGAGTTGGAGCCTGCCGGCCAAATCCATGCTCTTGATCAAAAACTTGGGCGATGGAAAGCAAATGGCTTTCCTCAAAAGCACGACCAATCAATTGCATGCCAATGGGAAGACCAGAATCGGAAAATCCGCAAGGTATCGAAATCCCCGGCAAGCCGGCCAAGTTTGTGGAAATGGTGTACACATCACTCAAATACATCGAGATTGGATCATCACTCTTTTCTCCGAATTTAAAAGCAGGGGTGGGGGAGGTGGGAGTCAGGACGGCATCCACCTGCTCGAACACTTTCTCAAAATCTTTGCGAATCAGGGTTCGTGTTTTCTGAGCCCGTAGGTAATAGGCGTCGTAGTATCCACTACTTAGGGCATAAGCTCCAAGAATACATCTTCTTTTCACTTCTTCCCCCAATCCTTCTCCTCGGCTTTTCGAGTAAACATCGATTGCATTTTCCGCCTTGAGGCTTCGAGAGGTGTAGCGAATTCCGTCATATCGAGCCAAGTTCGAAGAGGCTTCAGCGGTTGCAATTACATAATAAACAGGGATGGATAAATCAGTACAGGGCAAGGAAACCTGAACGATTTCAAAGCCTTTTGATTCGTAGAATTTAATCGCATCTTCGATGGACTTGCGGACTTCATCGTCCATCCCGGGTCCAAAGAACTCTGCGGGAAGTCCAAGCTTACAAGGACTGATCGGGGATTGGATTTCAGAAGAATAGCGAGGAACTTCAGTAGGGAAACTGGTAGAATCCATGGGGTCATGGCCACAAATGACTTCGAGTAGCAGAGCGGCGTCCTCGACGGTTTGAGCAAAGGGCCCAATTTGATCGAGAGAAGATGCGAAAGCGGCTAAGCCGTAGCGGGAAACCATTCCATAAGTTGGTTTCATCCCAACCACCCCACAAAGGGAGGCGGGCTGCCTAATAGAACCACCGGTATCGGACCCAAGGCTTAATGGAACTTCTCGAGCGGCCACGGCAGCCGAACTTCCTCCACTGCTTCCACCCGGAACACAATCAAGATTCCAAGGGTTTCTGGTCGGGCCATAAGCGGAATTTTCAGTGGATGAACCCATCGCAAACTCGTCCAAGTTTAGCCGACCTCCGATCACCATTCCTGCCTCCTTGAGGTTTCGAGTCACAGTGGCATCATAAGGGGAAATATAATTCTCTAAAATTTTACTGGCAGCGGTAAGCGGTTGACCCTCTACACTGATAACATCTTTCATACCCACCGGGATTCCATCCAGAGAACCTAGGGTTTCTCCTTTGGCTCTTCTTTGATCTGAAGCATTTGCCTGAGCAAGCATATCATCTTCGTCCAAGTGAAGAAATGCATGAACCCGATCATCCACTGTTTTAACTCGTTCAATGAAGGCATGTGTAATTTCAATCGATGAACAAGAACCTTGATCTAAGAAATTGGCTAAGTCCGCAGCGGTTGCAGAAGTAAGGTTGGATTGATCCATAGTTCGGCTCTATTCCTCGACTACTTTGGGTACTACAATTTGTTGGTTTCGTACTTTAGGTGCATTTTGCAAGGCTTGCTTCGGTTCTAATCCAGGCTTGGCTTCATCCTGATCCCAAACATTAAACCTTGGAAATGCATGGGCGGTGGGTTCAACCCCTTCGACATCAACCTCCTGAAGTTTTTCAAAGTATTTCAAAACATTACCGAGCTGAGATTGGAATTTTGATCGCTCTTCCTCCGATAATTCGATTCTTGCCAGGTTGGAGACATAATCAATGTCCATTCCTTTTTCTTCACTCATCTTATTTTCTCAGTTCGTAAGGGGTTTCCTTTCCAACCTTTCCCAAAATTTCGTCAAAGGCTTGGTTCACTTCTTTTTCACTCAGTGTGCGGTCAGGAGCACGGAAACGAATTGAACAGGCGACACTTTTTTTCTCTTTATCCAAGCCTTTACCCTGGAAGATGTCGAAGATAGATACAGGATCTACCTGAAATTTATTTTCCCCAACTTCGGTGGCAATCTTGTCAAGGGAAGCCCGCACTGACTCCGCTGCTTCGTTTTGATCGACGACCAAAGAAAGGTCTTTGATTGCAGGAGGAAAGGAGTGAAATTTCTGGAAGCCCACGACCTTTTTTTCCTTGGCTAAGAGAATGGGATCGATCAAGATTTCTCCCGCAAAAATCGGACCTTTGGCTTCTTTTTTCTTTGTGAGTTGAAGGTCAAGAATCCCGATACTTAATTCTAATTTGTTTCGATGACAATTGCCCAACTTTGCAGAATAATCACTTTGCCATGGAGCTTGTCCGGAAAGCGATTTCCATAATCCTCTTGGCTGATTGAGACCACAAGCGTGTAATACACGTTGAAGTTGGTTTTTGAGTTCAAAGAAATCGAGCTCCTCTCTCGGTTTCCACTGACGGGAATTGGGTTTGGCAAAAGATGCAAAAGCAATGCTGATACATTCCACATTGCCTCGGGGCCCCGGTACAAAAACTCTACCGGTTTCAAAGAATCGAGTTAAGTCGTTGAAGTTCTTCTGATTGTGCGAGAGGTTCTCTACCAAGCCGGGTAGGAGAGATGCCCGGACATGGGTGTGATCGGAGGTAAGTGGATTATTAAGGGCAAGTTTTCCGGTTTCCAGATTACAGTTCCATTCTTCAACCTCATCTCCCGACCGAAGGCTGTAATTACATGCTTCCTGAAAGCCCTGACCGACCAAGTTATCAATGGCCTTTTGACAAACTTCATAAGTGGAGTCGTTTTCACGGAAGGAAGAAGGGAAAGCAACCGGATCATCTTTCAAATGATCAGTTCCATGAATACGAAGAAATTCCTCTACCAAGTCGATGGGGCGATCCACCTCCGATCGAAAGGATGGAACCAGAACTTGCCATGGATCCCCACCTGAAACAGTGAAGCCCAATCGGTTCCAAGCATCGGTTAGTTGATTTGTTTCGATGGAGAAACCACAAATTTTTTCGGCGAAAGATCTAGTAATTTCGATGCTTCGATCTCCCCTTGGATGATGGCCCAGTGAGACATACTCCTGCAGGCATTGACCACCGGCAATTTTAAGGATCAAGTCAACCGCCCGCTGGGCCGCAGATTCAAGCCCATGAGGGTCTACATCCCTTGAAAAACGTTGGGAGCTATCGGTATGCAATCCAAGTTTTCGAGAAGTTGCTCGTATGCTTCCGGGTTTAAACCAAGCGGATTCGATTACGATATTGGTGGTGGAATCATCTACTTCTGCATCCACGCTTCCCATTACCCCAGCCACAACCAGAGGTTTCTCAGCATCTGCAATTACCATCATGCTTGGGTCCAATTTTCTTTCCACTTCATCCAGGGTGGTAATGGATTCGTTTTCCTTTGCTTGACGAACGAGAATGCTTGAACCACAAATTTTGGAAGCGTCGAATGCATGCAGCGGTTGCCCCGTTTCCAAAAGAACAAAATTGGTAATATCGACGACATTATTGATTGGCCTTAATCCAACCTCTTCCAATCTCGCTTTCAACCAATCTGGACTTGGGGCAATGGAAACCCCTTGAATAGACCAAATTCCATAGCGGGCACAATCTTTCGATTCCACACCCACGCTTTGTAATAAATGTCCCTCAGGACAATTTTCAATGGGGGTGCCTAAGTCAGACACTCTTGGAAGGGTTAGGGCTTTCTGGTAGTAAGCTGCCACTTCTCGGGCAACCCCAAGGTAACTGAGGCAATCTCCCCGGTTTGCGGTGATTTCTAGTTCTAAAACCTTATTGCTAGTAAATAACTGACCGATGGGGGTTCCCACCTCTGGGTTGTCGGGTAAAAGGTAGAGCCCTTGATCATCCTTACCGATTTCCAATTCCTTGGCACTGCACATCATGCCTTCGGATGGAACCCCTCGAAGTTTGGATTTTTTAATTTTAAATCCACCGGGAAGCTTGGCACCAGGCAAGGCAACGGGAACCCGGTCACCGGGCTTGAAATTAGTTGCCCCACATACGATACTAGCAGGTGAATCCCCACCAACCTCAACGGTGCAAACACTTAGGCGGTCTGCTTCGGGATGTTGTTCTTTGCTAAGGACTTCTCCAACAACTACCTTTTCAAGCTTAGAACCGGTATCGTTTTCATCTTCTTCGACTTCCAATCCAAGCATGGGAAGTGTATCGATTAATTCATCTGAATTTTCCGGCAATTCAACATAATCCCTTAACCAATCCAAACTTATCTTCATGTGGCGTTGGAAAATTGATTTAGAAAGCGTTGATCATTCTGGTAAAAGTGACGGATGTCATCAATGCCGTGAAGGATCATTGCAATTCGTTCGATTCCTAATCCAAATGCAAAACCATTCCACTCTTTCGGATCAAGGTTGACCAACTTAAGAACTTCAGGATCAACCATACCGCAACCCATGATCTCGATCCATTTATTGCTTAATTTCCCGAGGCTGGGTGCCCTAAGGTCGACTTCAAAACTGGGCTCTGTAAAGGGAAAGAAACTCGGTCGTAATCTTGTTTCCAGTTGGTTACCGAATAACTCCTTAAGGAAGAAGTCCAGCACACCCTTGAGGTCACGAATCGTAACCATTTTGTCAACATAAAGCCCTTCGGTTTGATGGAAGTTTGCAGAATGGGTGGCATCTACGGTATCTCTACGAAAGCATCTTCCTGGAGCAATGATGCGTAGGGGGGGTGGTTCTTTTAAGAGGGTACGAATTTGAACGGAAGAGGTATGAGTACGAAGTACATGTGCTTCCTGAGTTTTTCTTTTAACATTAGCCCATTCAGAATGAGGAGGAAAGAAGAGCGTATCCTGAGCATCCCTTGCAGGATGGTCTTCCGGGGTGTTGAGTGCGTCAAAACAAAACCATTCTGTCTCCACTTCGGTAGCTTCAGCTACGGTAAATCCAATTTTTCGAAAAATGGAGACGATCTTACGCCGGACATGGGTTAAGGGGTGAGTGCCGCCTAGATAACCTGGACTTGGGGGCAGGGTGGGGTCAATTTTTTTACCTAAGGATTCAAGATCGGCATGGTTCTCGATTGCTTCAAGGGATGTTTTGAAAAGGGATTCAACTTTTTTCTTAGCCTGATTGAGGGCTTGTCCAAAAGAGGGTCTTTCTTCCTTTGATAACTTTCCGATTCCTTTAGCTGCCTGGGTAAGGCTACCATTAGGCCCGAGTACCGAGGCTTTTGCCTGCTCCCAATCCGATTGGGAAGCTACTTGAGCAATGATTGCCTCCGCCTGGACGACAATGGCTTGGAGATCGTTCTCCACGCCGTATTACATAATAAGGCCCTTAGGCCTTGATGGTAGCCTTCGCCTTCGTCACCAACTCCTTAAAGGAATCTGGTTCGTGAATGGCGAGTTCCGAGATGACTTTACGGTTTAATTCGATACCTGCTTTGGCCAAGCCATGCATGAATTCACCGTAACGAATACCTTCTGCACGACAAGCGGCGTTGATTCGTACAATCCATAACTGACGAAATTCAGTTTTGCGCTTGCGACGGTGAGAATAGGCATAGGCTTCAGCCCGATCGACCGCATCTTTAGCATAGCGAAAGAGACGAGATTTGTTTCCAAAATAGCCTTTTGCTTTCTTTAAAACCTTTTTTCGGCGTTTACGGGTGGCGGGAACATTGCGTGCTCGAGGCATATCAAAAAACTCCTTGTTGAGATGGGCTTAAGTTAGAGTTAGACGGAGAGGGCACGGATTACGCGGCTAGACATACCGTCTGCTAAAACTTGGTCTTGGCGACCAGCACGAACCTGCTTAACAGAGCGTTTCCTACGTAAGTGTCTTTGTCCAGGTTTGCGAAATTTCACTTTACCCGAACCAGTTAGCTTAAATCTTTTGGCGATTCCTTTATGCGTCTTCTTCATGGTGTTATGAGAATAAACAACAACTTTAGCTTTTTCCCCTGCTTCAATCAAGTCTAATGACGCTTAACTGTCATAAATAAGCAACCCAAGATAACTCTCGTAAGTAAACCAACAAGCAAAGATCAAAAAAATAATCCAAAAAAACAAGGATAGGAGTTTTTTCCTTAGCCAGTGGGAACCTTGCACATTCATTCCATCCCCACCAAAATCATGGAAGTAGTGAATCAAATCGCGATCTTTGGAACGGCGATCAATTTTTTTGTATGATTGTCCGTAAGAAGAACGATTTCGATGATAGAACCACTGGAAAATTTTATGAAGCATTTCGGTTAGTTTTCAATTACCCTAAGGTATCAGATAAGATTTTCCATTCAGTTGGGAAAAATCGAGACGAGAAACCGAGGGCAGTCCTTCTTTATAAGCCCAAAGGTCTGAACCCACTTCCGGCTCAGCTTCTTCAAGCCATTCCGTGCGGTATATAAGTTGATGATGTCTTTTACCCTCTTCTTTCTGAAAAAGGCTACCTAATTTTAGATGATCGGCAAAACCGATCAGAGGCTCGGTCTTGCCATCATATTCAGACGGGAAGTTTAAATTATGCACGGTAAGACCCTCATGATGATGCATTTCAAGGACTAGTTTTGCGTAGTTTGCGGAGGCTTTTGCTGAATGTGCGAGGACCTTACGAGTGCTGGGATCAAGTTCTTGCCCGCCGCTGAGACGAATACCCTCAAATTTTTCGGCAGCCAGTGCCATGCTTACCGCAATCGAAGGAATACCTAAGAGGGATCCTTCCAAAGCAGCACCAACCGTACCTGAGGATAAGACCATAGGTAGAGTGATGTTATAACCTAGATTGATTCCACTTACCACCAGATCAGGTGTTCGAGGCAAAAGATTTCCGTAGGCTAGGTTGACGCAGTCGGCGGGAGTCCCATTTAATGAATATGCGGAGACAATGTAATCTTTAACTTTTTTTGGAATGAGCTTTTGATTGCGGGAAATAGCATGACCAATCCAGCTACGTTCCCCGTCGGGAGCACATACCACTACCTCTCCGACTTTAGCAAGTTCCTTGACGAGGGCTTTCAAAAACCCGGATTGGATCCCATCGTCATTGGTTGCTAAGATTAGTGGTTTTTTTGAACTCATTGGAAAAATAAGAAAAGGGAGGATCGTCCTAAGACAACCCTCCCTTTTAAATAACTAAGTTTTTATTTAGGGCAACCGATATTCAGCTTGAAATATTTTTAGTTTCTTCCTGGGTTGAATCTGCTTCATCTTCTTGAGAAGAAGAAGCATTCTCATTTATAGGAGCAGAATCTTCGGTTGGTTTGGCTTCCTCCATAGCGGCACGACGGCTTAATTTTACCCGTCCCTTATCGTCAATACCGATACATTTAACCAGAATTTCATCTCCGAGCTTACAGATGTCTTCAGTGTTGTTGACCCTAAAGTCAGCGAGCTCAGAAATGTGGCAGAGACCTTCTTTTCCTGGTAGACACTCTACAAAGGCGCCAAATTCTTTCACGCCTCTGACAATACCACGGTAAATTTTACCGACTTCAATTTCTCCGGTTACCAGTTCGATCTCTTGAAGTGCTCGGTTCATGGCTTCGGTGTCGGTTGCATAAATGCGAACTTTCCCGCTGTTGTCCTCATCGATATCGATATTGGCACCAGTGACTTCAGTAATCCTGCGGATATTTTTACCTCCTGGTCCGATCAATGCACCGATCTTTTCAGGATCAATCTGAACGCTTTCAATACGAGGAGCGTGTTCTCGTAACTCTTTGCGATGAGATGGTAAAGCTTCATCCATCTTATCAAGAATTTTCATCCTAGCCTCGGTAACTTGCTTGACCGCTTCTTTGGCAATGTCAAAGGGAAGGCCTTGAATTTTTAGATCAAGCTGGAAGCCAGTTACCCCATCACGGGTTCCGCAGACTTTAAAGTCCATATCTCCGAAGTGATCTTCGGCACCAATGATATCGGTAAGGACAACATGTTTTGCAATTTCACCTTGGTCATTCATTTCCGTGACCAAACCAGTTGAAATCCCGGCAACATGTTGACTGATAGGTACACCAGCATCCATCAAAGCAAGGGAGCCGCCGCAGACACTGGCCATCGAGGTGGAACCATTCGAAGCCATAATTTCTGAAACAATACGGATGGCATAAGGGAATTCGTCTTCTGGCGGTAAAATTGGAAGAACGGATCGTTCCGCCAAGGCTCCATGGCCGATTTCTCTACGACTTGTAAATCCAAAACGACCTGCTTCCCCAACCGAAAACGGAGGGAAGTTGTAGTGAAGAATGAAAGACTTTGCAGCTGGACCCCCGGTTAAACCATCCAAGTCCTGTACATCTCGACTTGTGCCCAAGGTACTCAGAACCAGAGACTGAGTCTCACCACGGGTAAAGACTGCGGAGCCGTGAACACGAGGCAGAACCCCGGTTTCACAAGTGATTTCCCTCAGGTCAGCCGGAGCACGTCCGTCTGCTCTTTTTCCCCGAATCAAGATATTTTCACGGTAGACTTCTTCTTGTATGATCTCGAAAGCCATACTGATGTGATCAGGGTCAAAGTCTTCGCCGAATTTTTCCTCGCATGCCTTGGAGGCTTCTTCTTTTACCGCGTCTACTGCAACTTGTCGTTCTTGCTTTGAGGGGGCAAAGATTGCCTCCTCCATTCGGTTACCAGTAATTTCACGGCAAAGATCAAGAACTTCGTCCGGTGTTTTTACTAATTCAAATTCCTTTTTTTCTCTTCCACAAAGTTCAGCTAATTCACATTGGGCGGATATAATTTCCTGGATCACTTGGTGGGCGAACTCTAAAGCCTCGACAAATCGAGCTTCAGGAATTTGGTCCGCAGAACCTTCGATCATCATCATTTCTTTTTCGCTCCCGACATAAATGAGATCAAGGGAAGAATCATACATTTGCTCGTTGGTTGGATTAACCACGAATTCGCCATTAATTTCACCCAAGCGCACGCACCCTATCGGACCATTCCAGGGAATATCGGAGATCATTAAAGCTGCAGATGCTCCGTTTACCATTAGGACATCAGCTTCATTAATCTGGTCGGTTGAAAGAAGATATCCAATTACTTGAACTTCATTGAGAAAACCTTTTGGAAAAAGAGGACGCAACGGGCGATCGCAAAGACGTGAAGTTAAGATTTCCTTCTCAGAAGGTTTACCTTCCCGTTTGAAGTATCCGCCGGGAAATCGACCTGCAGCGGTAAATTTTTCGCGATAGTCAACGGTCAAAGGAAAGAAATCCTGACCTGGGCGAAGGGTGGATGCGGCTGTGGCGGAAACAAATACGGTGGTTTCCCCCATGGCTACAGTTACAGCTCCACCAGCTAAACCCGCAAGGGTACCAGTGGAAAGTTGAATGCCGAGCTTTTCGGCGGTTACATTATGCTTTTGGTTCATTATTCGTACTTACGTTATGTTTGTTGTTTTCATCATGGCTTAGGCTCGACCGGATTGTCTTACCGAAGTCCCCTTTTTACCTTTTGATCCTGCAAGCATGTGCTAGTGGCATCAGTGAGGGGGAAAATTGCTCGTGAAACCACGAGAATGAAAATGAGATTGAGGAAGGATTAGCGGCGCAATTCAAGCTTATCAATAACGGCTTGGTAGCGCTTTAAGTCGGTTCTTTTTAAGTAGTCCAGTAACTTTCTTCTTTTGGCTGCCATCATGAGAAGACCGCGACGGGAGTGAAAATCCTTACGGTGAGTTTTTAAATGTTCCGTAATGTGAGCAATACGGGCACTAAGTAGAGCAATCTGAACTTCACTGGATCCAGTATCCTTATCGTGGGAACGATTGTCTTCGATAATATTTAATTTATTTACTTGTTTTGACATGATTGATTTTAATTTCTTAGACCGTTGAGTTCACTTGGGTGAACTCGCAACCCCGCAGATGCCGGACTGCCGTTTCGTCCATCAACTCAAAGAGCTTTTGGTGAATCCAAGGAGGCAAACCTCACAGCTGTCCTCTAACGATGTCGAAATACCCTAGCTTATTTTTTAGAATATACAAGCTCCAATCCTATGCTCTTGCCTCTCTTGACAACGGCGATATCCAATGAGGTTTATGGATCTTTATTTCGCATACGGTTCAAACATGAATATCGAGCAAATGAAACGGCGGTGTCCGGGAGCTTCTTTGAAAGAAAAGGGCTACATTATGAATTGGAGGTATTTCATTAATGGAAATGGATATGCTGGGATCGAGCGATGGGAGGGATCGATTGTGTTTGGAGGGATTTGGGAATTACAAGATTTTCACTGGGTCTCCCTCGATCAGTATGAAGCAGTGGATCAGGGTTTTTATCAAAAGGTGAAGGTAAAGGTTTCTGCTGGTGACTTGGTTAGATCGAAAGAGGTAGATGCCAGCTTATATTTGTCGAATAATTATGAATACGGCAAACCGAGTTTAGCTTATCAAAAAATAGTCATGCAGGGGGGGCATGATCTTAAATTGAAAAAAGATTATTTACAGTTTTTAGAAAAGTGGGAAAAGGGCCCTCCGGCATGATTCGGACATGAAAAATAAAGAGACTTGGGATTTTTTTGTCGATACCGGAGGAACTTTTACCGATTGCCTTGCTCATTCTGATGGATGCGGGTTTTCCCGTACCAAAGTGTTATCCCGAGGAGTCCTTTCTGCTCAAGTGGATGCCGTTTTATCACCCCAAAAAATAAGGCTTGAAAGCGGAACTGACTGGCCCAAAAAATTTGTTAATGGAAAGAAGGTATCCTTTCAAGGAAATCAAGATTTAGAGCTGACAATTTTAGAATGGTACCCTGAGGAATCAATTCTGGTTTTTGAAAATACTCTACCCAGTGAAGTCGGGCCGGAAACCGCAATCGAAGTAAAAATGTTGTGGGAGGCACCAATTCTCGCGATGCAACTCCTGTTGGCTCGTCATGGATTGGAACTCAATGAAATTTCTGTTCGGATGCGGTTGGCAACCACACGCTGCACCAATGCCCTGCTTGAAAGTTCCGGAGAAAATCCGGTTCTCTTCCTGACAGCCGGTTTTCCTGACCTCCTCGAAATAGGGGATCAGCGAAGAAATCAACTCTTTGATCTTATTCCCGAGAAGCGAAAAACCTTATCTGAGGTGGTAGTCGAGGTTGAGGAAAGAATCGATCGAGATGGAGAAGTTTTAACCGTTCCTGATTTGGAAGAGGTCAGGAGAAAAGCGGAAAAGTTTGTCACTTTTGGATATCGAGGTGCTGCGGTTTCCTTTCTTCATTCATACCTTAA
>DEYT01000091.1:42938-50863 GCA_002364975.1 Opitutia bacterium UBA3151
TCAAGTAGCGGAGGTGTTGCGGGAAATCGGATTTGAACATGTTATCGAGTCATCGAAGGTATCCCCCCTGGTCAAGTGGCGGTCGCGCTGCGAAAGTGCGGTGGTGGAATCTTATTTATGCCGGATTTTAGATGACTATTTAGACCGCGTAGAAACCGAACTCGGAGAAGACGGGGAACTATTAGTGAATTCGAGTTCTGGTGGATTGATCAACCGTTCCCAATACCGAGCCGTGGATAGTTTATTAAGTGGACCCGCTGCAGGAGTAGTGGGCGCGTACATCGTTTCAAAAAGTTGCGGATTTTCAAACTCCATAAACCTCGATATGGGAGGAACCAGTACCGATGTTTCTAGATGTTCAGGCGGTTATTCCTACCAACCCTCCCATCAAGTTGGACTTGCTGAAGTTTGTAACCTCGCCTTAAAAATAGAGACGGTGGCAGCAGGGGGAGGATCCATTTGTTGGGTTGAAGATGGACTTTTACGAGTAGGGCCAAAAAGCTCGGGGTCTTACCCTGGACCTGCTTGTTATGGATTGGGTGGTCCTTTGTGCTTAACTGATATAAACCTTCTCCTTGGGCGACTGGATCGTACCCGTTTCTCGACTCCAATTGTTCCTGAAGATGCGGAAAAAAGATTGATGGAAATGATCGATTCCACCGGTAAGTCCACCGATGATCTATTACAGGGTTTTTTGGCAATTGCCGATGAATCCATGGCCAATGCAATCCGTAAAATTTCAATTCAAGAAGGGTATGACCCATCCGAACATGCTCTTCTTGCATTCGGCGGGGCAGGAGGGCAGCATGCCTGCGGAGTCGCGGCAAGACTCGGGATGAAAACCATTCTATCTCCTTCAGATGCTGGATTACTGAGTGCCTATGGACTTTCCCGCTCCAGGGTGGAGAGAATTATTACTCGTTCTTTTTTGGGCCCTATTGACTCGGGCCGTATTGAATCTTTGGAGTGCGAAATGATAAAGCAAGGTATGGCTTTCGTCGCCCAGTCTGGATCGGATGGAAAGGTTCTGGATAAAATTGCCCTAGTCCGATTCAAAGGGCAGGAAGCGAGCCTTGAGATAAATTATCAGAAATCAAGTGATTTGAATCCATTATTTAGGGCCAGGTTTTTGAAGATTTTCGGTTATTATCCCGAGGGGAAGGAGTTGGAAGTTCATTCTCTGAGAGTTCAAATTGGAGGCCCCACCGAGGTAGAAAAGGATGAGTCTTTTCCGAAATTGAATAAGCCCATAAATCACCAATTCAAGTCCGTTGTTGAGCGGTCATCACTAGGTCCAGGGAGCTTGATTATGGGCCCTTGCCTTGTGGTTGATGATTTCGGTACACTTTGGATTGATCAGGGCTGGACGGGGCAAATGGGAGACAGAGGAACCCTATGTCTGAAATCGGATCCAGAGATGGGAGTCAGTAGGATCTCTGAATCGGTTAAGCGGGAATTATTTTCGAGTAGATTTCTTTGTTTAGCAGATGAGATGGGGAAGCAACTTGAACGTACAGCGATGTCGGTGAATGTTCGAGAAAGGCTTGATTTTTCATGTGCCTTACTGGATTCTAGAGGCTACTTAGTGGCAAATGCGCCACACATTCCGGTACACCTTGGGGCCATGGGTCTATTTACTCGACGCTTAATAGATGTATTTCCCAAGCTCTCAGATGGCGATATTTTGATTTCAAACCATCCAGCATTTGGTGGTTCTCATTTGCCCGATATTTCATTGCTTGCACCCGTATTTATGGAGAGTGAAGAACCTTTTTGCTTTCTTGCGAATCGAGCCCACCATTCAGAAATTGGAGGCATAGCACCAGGTTCGATGCCGGGAGTTGTAGCAGGTTTGTCCGAGGAGGGTGTCATTCTATATCCCCAACATTTATTCAAGTCTGGTCAGTCTCGAATGAAGAAAGTGGAAGAGATCTTAAGGAACGCAGAATTTCCTTCGAGACAAGTGGAAGAGAATATGTCTGATCTCTCTGCTCAAGTTGCCTCTTTGCGAGTCGGAGCCGAAACGATGAAGACACTTCTTGCAACCTATGGAATCGATGAGATAACAACCCAAATGAAGCATTTGCGGCAAGAATCGAGTTCTAGTTGTAGTGAGTTCCTTAAAGAATTTGGGACTGCAAATTTGGTAGGGGAGCAGCAACTGGATGATGGGGCCAGCCTTTGCCTCAATGTAAAAATCAATCATGGAAAAGCAGTCTTTGATTTCTCCGGGACTGGGCCCGTTCGAGGAGATAATTTAAATGCCACTGAGGCGATCGTATCAAGCGTGGTGTGTTATTGCCTGAGGCTTTTAATCGGCAAGGATCTCCCGCTTAATGAAGGTTTGCTAGAACCCGTTGAAATTGTGGTGCCCAAAGGTACCTTGCTCAATCCTGATTTTTTGCCCGAGGCAAAAATTCAGCCTGGAGTTGCTGGGGGAAATGTCGAGATCAGTCAGCGTCTTGTGGATTTGATCATAAGCTCGGTTTTTCGACAAGCGGCTTGTTCTCAGGGAACCATGAATAACCTTACTTTCGGAAATGATAACTTTAGTCATTACGAAACTCTTGGAGGTGGGGCAGGAGCGATAGTCGGTCATGGAGGAACTTCCGCTGTTCAAGTTCATATGACCAACACCGCGATTACGGATCCCGAAATTATGGAGTCTAGTTTTCCAATTCGATTACTTTCCCATCAAGTCAGAAAAGGCTCAGGTGGGATCGGGGATTGGCAGGGGGGGGATGGGGTTGAGCGCGTGTATTTGTTCGAGGAAACTACAACTTTTTCTTTTCTAACGGAACGCCGGAGAAAAGGTGCAGAAGGACTTCACGGAGGAGAGGCAGGCTTGCCAGGGGAACAATTCATTGTCAGGAAAAACGGACAAAAAGAAAGGCTGCAAGGGCGTTGCACAGGTCTGGCGAATCCAGGAGACATGTTGATTATCCGAACACCTGGAGGTGGAGGAGTGGGGAGCCGAATTGTAAACCGCTAATTTTTAGAAATCCTGTATGTATAAATTTTATACATGAGCTTCAACATTTTGACGAAGAGAGAAATCCTTTCACCTGCGTAATGAAAGAAAGTAATTGATTTGGAGTGAATCAATTTTATCTGTTAAAAAAATTACCATTTCTTTGCTTTTAAGTCCGGAAATTTAATTTGGCACGCCCAATGAATTAGAACCGTAAATTTCATTTAAAAAAAGGGGGATATTATTATGGAAGATTTCGATATTGATGAGAACTGCAAAACCAAAGATTTCATACATTATATCGTGGCGTTTTCGTTTGGGGTATTTTTTGCTTGTGGATCGGTTGTTTTCCTCGGTCTTATAAGTTTATAAGTTCCAGAATTTTTTTCAGATAAAAGATATTTTAAACTTTCTTAATCCAGCGTATACTAATTTAGGCATTTCTTTTGATATTTATATTTAGATAATGCCGCATTGAAGAATTTTCGAATTCTTATTCTTGTTTTTTTAAACGAAAGCTATTTGTGCTGTAAGGTGTAATGGTTGCACTTTTAATTGGGGTTTTTGTAACCTATCAATTTCTAGAAATAAAGCAGGTTGGATTCGATGAAACAATTTCTGGTGTCAATGAAGGCGATCAAGGAAATGCAGAACTTACAGAAGGGAAGTCACAGCTTCCATATCCACCAGAATGGAGATGGTCTGGTGTAAGCAGGGAACTTTTATGATGGGCAGTTCGAATGGTGAAACCGGCTGGAGCCAAAATGAATCCCACCATCAAGTTACTTTTTCAAATGGATTTCTAATGAGAAAATATGAAGTTACTCAGGCACAGTTTGAGAACATTATGGGTACTAATATCAGTACTTCAAGGGGAGTACACATAGCGACGGAAATGGTAATCTAGTCCCTAACAGTTGAGTTTTGTGAAGAATTAACCAAATAAGAACGAAATATGGATTAGATTTCACTTGGATGGGCTTATCATTTGCCTACTGAAGCCGAGTGGGAATATGCCAGCCGAGCAGGAACTTAGACTTCCTTTTCTTTTGGAAAATTTTACCCACCGATGCCTGATGGAGTGATGGAAAAAGTCCAATCAGTCATCTGAAGAAAGCCGCTATCCTTGAAATTCATCGGGTTTTCTCGATATGCAAGCTAATGTTTGGGAGTGGTGTTTGGATTGGTGTAGGGACTAACCCAGTACAGTGGCGATCGATCCTATCGAGCTGAATACTGGAAAAAAAGGATTCGAAGGGGTGGTTCTTGGTTGAACCCCGCTATTCCTTAATATTCGGTTTGAAGTTTTAAGTCTGCCCCAAAAGATGTATATTTATATAAAGGGTTTCGGGCCTGTCTTTCCAAAAAAAATAAAGCTAAGTCTCCCCAAAGCATTTAACTTGTTTGGTTCATAATCTGCAATTGAGCATAGGCTTTGATCTTTTCCCGCACTCCGGTCAATCCGTTTCGCCGATTGGGTGAGAGGTGTTGGGTGATTCCCACATCTGCTAAGAAATCGGGTTCGAGTCGTACAATGTCTCCGGGTTCCTCATTGCTGTAAAGGTCACATAAAAGGCTTGCAGTTCCCTTGGTTATCGAAGCCTCAGAATCGGCCTGAAAATGGCACTTTCCATCCTTAAACGAAGGGAAAATCCACAACTGCGAGACGCAGCCTTTAATTAAAAAAGTGTCGATTTTATAATCTTCAGCTAAGCCGGGAAGATCCTTCGCCCGGTCAATTACATAGGTGAGGCGTTCAAGGTGATCCTCAAATGGGATCAATTCCTCGACAATTTGATCTCTTTTTTCCTCAATACTCATTCAGTTGGATTGGCAGGGATTTCGGATAATTCAAAGGAAAGATTTTCGTAACTAAATTCCAAAATGTCCAGTTGGGTGAAGACTCCCTTGAAAGGAATAAATTCTTGGATTCGTTCGGTTGAAGTAAAAAGAGAACTATTGCCAGCAGTTTCCCCAGTAACCGGGTCTTCAACCGCTTCACATAAAATTTGTTTGGTGGAACTGTTGATGTCTTGAATTTCGAAAGTCATTGAATATGCCGGGATACGCACAAAATTTTCTGCATGAGCATCAAGGACATAAATTTGCAGAAAGCCGTCAGGATGAAGTACAAGTTCAAGGTTGAAGCCTGATCCGTGTTCTCCAACTTCGACCAGTTGTCCACCGTGGGGGGCAACATGGACATGGTGGCCATGTTCGGAATCAGAAATATGCTCGTGAGAATCTTTTCCACAGGCAATAAAAAATAGAGGAATGAAAAGAATGGGAATCAAGTAGATCTTCATAGCAAAATTAATCTATCTTGAAAGTGAGGGTGGATCAAGCGTAAGGGTCTGGGCGAAGTTGAGTTAATATTAAATTTCTGAGTGGTCTTTAAGGAGAAGAATTTCTAAGTTCATTATAAACCCTTCCTAACCCTTATCTTCGTTTATGAATTCCAAAAAGAATCAATCCCCCCTTTGTGTTATAATGCTCGCTTTGAGTTTTTCGGGATGTTTTGTGGTGGATTTTGCCGATGCTTCCCAAAATAAGATTATTGCTGGGCCCAAAAAAGTTCGGACAGAAGCCAAAGCATCCAACTCCATGTCGACCAAACCGAATATCGTGATTGTTATCACCGATGACCAAGGATATGGGGACTTGGGTTGCACTGGAAATCCGGTGATCAAGACTCCGCACACCGATAAATTGGCCAAGGAATCAGTTTGGTTAACGGATTATCATGTAGCTCCGACCTGTTCCCCAACCCGGGCGGCATTGATGTCCGGTCACTGGACAAACCGAACAGGAGTATGGCATACGATTATGGGGAGATCCATGTTACGGTCCAATGAGGGGACGCTTGGGCAGTTTTTCAGGGACAACGGATATGAGACTGGAATGTTCGGGAAATGGCATCTCGGGGACAATTATCCCTATCGGCCTGAGGATCGGGGATTTACTGAAGTCTATCGTCATGGAGGTGGAGGAGTGGGGCAAACCCCGGATGTGTGGGATAACGCTTATTTTGACGGGGGTTATTTTCACAATGGAAAAATTGTCAAAGCCAATGGGTTTTGTACAGATGTGTTTTTTGAATTCGGAAACAGATTCATTCGTAAGTGTGTAAAGCAAAAGAAACCATTTCTTGCTTACATCTCCACGAATGCACCCCATGGACCATTTCATTGTCCCCAAAAGTATCTTGATATGTATCAGGACCAGTCGGAAAAGATCGCCTCCTTCTTTGGAATGATCACCAATATTGATGACAATGTTGGCAAGACCCGGGCACTGCTTAAAAAATTGGGAGTTTATGAAGACACCATTTTTATCTTCACCACTGATAACGGAACGGCGAGCGGACGGCAAATCTTCAACGCGGGAATGCGAGGGCAAAAGGGCAGTGAGTATGATGGGGGGCATCGGGTACCTTTTTTTATGCACTGGCCGAACGGGGGCATGAAAAAGCTAAAAAAAATAGATACCCTTTGTCATGCAGTCGATGTAGTTCCGACTTTGCTCGATCTGACCGGAGGAAAAAAGCCCAAAGGGTATAAGTTTGACGGAATTTCAATTCGTCGGGCGCTTGAGGCAAAAAGCATGGCAGATTGGCCGGACCGGATGTTGATTACAGATTCCCAACGGGTAAAAGATCCAGTCAAGTGGAGGAAATCATCGGTGATGAGTCAAGGCTGGAGGCTGGTGAATCAGAAAGAACTTTACGATATCAAGGCGGATCCAGGACAGGAAAACAATGTGGCTGACCAGCATCCTGATCGGGTCGCCAAAATGCAGGCATTTTACGATCAATGGTGGTCGGAATTGGAGCCTACTTTTGCGGAGACTACCGAATTGCATGTAGGGCACGAGAATCACCCCGTGGTCAGCCTTACCAGTCACGACTGGATCGGGGGGCCCACACCCTGGAATCAGGGCCACAACCGGAGTAAATATCCTTTGCGGAAGGGAAAAGATGCCAAACATGAAGGGCACTGGGCCTTGAAGGTCTTGAAGACCGGGAAATATCAAATTGAAGTGATGCGCTGGCCGGCAGAATCGGGTAAAGCGATTAATGAAGAATTGGTTGCAGGGGAAGATGTGCCGGGGGCAAGCAAGGCTTTCCGGGCTCAGGTCGGACAGTCCATTGGTGCAAAATCTGTAACCCTGCGGTTGAACGGAAAGGCTTTACAAACCAAACCGGTTACAGACGGAGCAAAGTCAATTGTTTTTGAAGCCAGGTTAACCAAGGGGGAGCATGAATTGGCTCCTTTTTTCAGCGTCCCCGAGGGGGAACTGGGATGTTATTATGCAGTAATTAAGACCCTGTAATTCAAATGATCCGTTTATTTCTATTATCCGTATTCTCCCTGATTTTTATCTTTGGACTTTTTGCAAAGTCAAATGTGGTGGTCTTTTTGACCGATGATCAGGGATGGGGCGACTTGAGCCTCAATGGAAACACCAATTTGTCCACTCCTAATATTGACTCGCTGGGCAAGGATGGTGCTTCGTTTGATCGCTTCTATGTCTGTCCGGTATGTTCCCCAACACGGGCGGAATTCCTGACCGGACGGCATCATGTTCGCAGCGGTGTATACAGTACCTCGTCAGGGGGTGAAAGGATGGACCTTGATGAAACCACGATTGCGGATCTTTTCCAAAAAGCTGGGTACGCAACCGGAGCCTTCGGTAAATGGCATAACGGAATGCAATATCCCTACCATCCATTGGGTCGTGGTTTTGATTATTTCTACGGTTTCTGTTCAGGGCATTGGGGTCATTACTATGATGCACTGATGGAGAGAAATGGAAAACTTGTACAAGGAAAGGGATTCTGCGTGGATGATTTCACTACGGAAGCGATGGGCTTCATTGAAAGCTCGGTAAAAAAAGATAAGCCTTTCTTTGTCTATATTCCTTACAACACTCCTCATAGTCCGATGCAGGTACC
>DEYT01000066.1 GCA_002364975.1 Opitutia bacterium UBA3151
CCCTCATAGCATTTAATTCATTTAATTTATCAAATTGAATAATTGCATCTAATCTATTTTTAAACTCTGGGTTAAAATATTGGTCAATAGATTCATCATTATCAAAACCAACATTCTCAGAGTAAAAACCAATTTTTTCTTTAGATAAATTTTTGGCACCTATATTACTTGTTAATATTAATATAACATTTGTAAAATTAACGGATTTTCCAAGATGATCCTTCAATTTTCCATAATCCATTATCTGAAGTAATATATTAAATAAATCTGGATGTGCCTTTTCAATCTCATCTAATAGAACAACACAATAAGGGCATTTATCGACAGCATCAGTAAGTTGTCCACCTTGGTCATAACCAACATAACCTGGAGGTGAACCAATCAACCGGGAAACCGCGTGTTTTTCCATATATTCAGACATATCAATTTGAATCAAGGAATCTTGGTCTCCAAAAATTCTTTCGGCTAATACTTTTGCCAAATGTGTCTTGCCAACCCCTGTGGGTCCAAGGAACATAAAGGAACCAATTGGTCTTTTAGGGTCTTTAAGATCTGCACGAGAACGGCGTAAAGCCTTCGAGATTACTTCAGTGGCGAAATCTTGACCTATGACTTGACCTCGCAACTCGGACTCTAACTTGAGCAACCTCTTAGACTCTTTCGCTTCCATCCGGTTCAAAGGAATTCCAGTCCAATCCGCAACAACTTGAAGCATATCATCATCATTAACCTCTGCGGTTGTTTCTTCTCGCGACTTTTTCCACTCTTCTAAGACTCGGTCACGCTTGGCCCGTAACTTTTTTTCTTTATCCCTTGCCTCGGCAGCTTCCTCAAAGTTTTGATCTGAAATTGCAGTTTCCTTTAGGCTACAAATATCTTTGATCTCTTCAGATAAATTTTCTATTTCCGGTGGTCTTTTAAGAGACTCCATCCTAGATCTTGCACCGGCTTCATCAATGGCATCTATTGCCTTATCGGGCAGATGTTTACCAGTGACATAGCGATCCGTAAGTTTTGCTGCAGCGATCAAAGATTTATCAGTGAACTTCACATTGTGATGTTCTTCGTATTTCGGTCTGATACCTTTAAGGATCAAAATAGTATCATCCACAGATGGAGCCTCGACTTTAACAGACTGAAATCTTCGATCAAGGGCTGAATCTTTTTCAATATATTTTCGATACTCTGCAAGGGTTGTTGCACCAATGCACTGTAACTCTCCCCTACTCAAAGCTGGTTTAAAAATATTGGAAGCATCCATTGCCCCTTCAGCAGCACCTGCACCTACAATAGTATGCAATTCGTCGATAAAAATGATGATATTCTTAGCTTTTTTCAACTCGTCCATCACGGCCTTAATTCTCTCTTCAAATTGACCGCGGTATTTGGTACCCGCGACCATGAGAGCGAGGTCCAGAGTTACCACTTTTTTATCGACTAAATTTTCAGGGACCATACCACTTGCAATTTGTTGTGCCAAACCTTCAACAATAGCAGTTTTGCCGACACCAGCTTCACCGATAAGGACCGGGTTATTTTTGGTCCTTCGACAAAGAACCTGTGTAACGCGGCGTATCTCTTTTTCTCTTCCCACGACAGGGTCAAGTTCTCCGGCCTTTGCAATCTCGGTGAGATCACGACCAAAAGCTTTTAGAGCAGGCGTTTTAAGATCTTTGGATTTTTCATCTCCTTCACCACCTCCCACAACTGAAGATTCAGCTTCGTCGGTGGATGAAAAGTTAGGATCTAATTCAGAAAGGATTTCATTCCTACAACGATCTGCGTCAACATCTAGAGACTTCAAGACTCTTGCTGCAACGCCTTCACCTTCACGAAGAAGACCCAGAAGAATATGTTCCGTTCCGACATAACTGTGATTGAGGCCTTTTGCCTCCTTGCCAGCTAAGGCTAGAACTTTTTTGACTCTCGGAGTGTACGGAACATTTCCAGAAGGTTTTGCTTCTGGACCAAGGCCAACTTGTTCGTCGACTGCTTGACGAACGGTATCTAAATCCAGTCCCATTTTTTGAAGAACATTAACCGCAACTCCTTGACCCAAATTAATCAAACCAAGAAGAAGGTGCTCGGTGCCTACATAATTATGGTGGAATCGATCAGCCTCCTTTCGGGCAAGTGCAAGGACTTGTTGGGCACGAGGTGTAAAATTACTCATTGGTTCAGACATATTTTTTTTATAATGGATTATGAAAACAAAGTCAACTTACCCATCAACTTTAATCATGGGAGTCTTAGTAAATTTTTGCCGCAGTAATTTGGCTCTTAGATAATCTCGATCCCTAGGTTCAACTGGTTTTCCAGCAGATAACTGCACATGACCGGGCTGAATCTCGATAAACATGCGATCAGCAAGCGATCGGTAAGGGTCAGGAAGCATTTTGAAATCCGCTGCTAATCGAATCAAAGATAATAAATCCATCGCTTCTGAGCTTTGAATCAGATGGCATGACTTTAACCCTCCAACTGCCCGACTCATCTTATCAATTAACCTGCGGCCATCGTCTTCAAGTAGCTTTCGGCGTGCAAATTCTTCCTGCCTGACCAAATTCTGCAATGTTTTATCAAGCCGCTCGATGATAGCACTCTCTGATTCGCCCAAAGTTTGCTGATTTGAGATTTGAAAGATGCTTCCACTTGCGTCCGAACCTTCCCCAAAAAGCCCCCTGACTGCAAACCCAAGCTGATTTACTGCATTTACGACTTTGTCCATGTTCTTGGACATTACCAAACCCGGCAGGTGCATCATTGCAGAGGCTCGCATTCCAGTGCCTAAATTTGTCGGGCATGCTGTTAAAAATCCTAATTCTCCGTCATAAGCATAAGAGATTTCATTCTCTATGCTGGAGTCAAGTTTATCAACCCTGCTCCAAACTTTGTTAAAATCAAGACCAGGTTGTAAGACTTGTATGCGCAAATGATCTTCTTCGTTGATCATTATACAACAATTCCGATCCTTAGACAAAATAATTCCGGAAGCTTCTTCGACATCCGATAGTTCACGACTGATCAGATGTTTTTCGACCAATATTTGTCGTTCTAATTCACTAAGATCATCAACTTCGACGGCGAAGGAACTATCTAAATCTTTAATTTCGGTCATTGCATCGAGACATCTGGTCAGAACGGCACGCCGTTGTGACGTTTCAGCTCGCCCAGGGAATGGAAATTCTCGGAGGTTTCGAGC
>DEYT01000075.1 GCA_002364975.1 Opitutia bacterium UBA3151
GCTGTAAAAAATTCTGGAGGTTGCCTAATGCCGTCAATGTTTAGAAGAATTCGATTGCCTTCCATGCCTCTAATGTTAATGCCTTTTTCACCACTTCCCAAGTAGGGGACAAGGGGGTCTGCTCCTGTAAAGTCAAAGGGGATAGAAACACCTGGCTCGTACTTAAAAGCCTCCTCCAGGCTCACTGCTCCACTTCTCATCAGATCTTCATCCGTTATTACCGAATCCATACCAGCAGTAGAGGATGTAGTTTTTTCGGACCTTGTTGCAATGATAGTAATCGGTTCTAATTCTTCTCTATTTTGGCCGTGTAAAAAAGGGGTGGGTAATATCAAAAAGCTAAGAATGAAAGGAGGGGTGCCGCGAAATAGCCCAAAGTGCAACAGAACAAAATACCTAATAATCATTACTCACGATCAATCCAAGTTTTGGTATTGTAATGATAAAATCTTGGAAGATTGTTTCCACTCTGAAAATACAACCAGGATGTTGTGGATTGATCATAGAAATAGGGATAAACTGAATAATCTGTATACAACCAACCGTAACTTTCCAAGTAGAACCATCCATTTGAATAGGGGGTCGACCCTTCCGGTCTGGAACCAATGATCTGAGTTATGGTATCCACAGTTGATTTATCTGAAGAATTCGGATTCCATCCATGACTTACTTCTTCGTGATCGGTGAGTCCGTCCCCATCCGTATCCATTGAATTTGGATCAGTATTGTAGGTGCTTAGTTCATCTTCATCACTAATTCCATCCCCATCCGTGTCCTGAACAATAAAGGTAAGGATCCACCCATCCTCCTCGTCTCCAACACTGTTATCAACAACCCTGTGAGTGGTTTTATTGTAATATGCAGGAAATTCATAGGAACTTCCATCATTACCAACAAAACCTGACGCCAAGGCCAGCCAGTCCGTACCTCCTGCTTCAATTTGATCCCGGGTAATAATTAAGCCTGAAACATTGTTGTACAAAACTTTTCCGAGATCAGGATTTGAAGTGTTACCGTTTATCGAGTCTTTGTTTCGCAAAGTCCAGCCATTCTCGACATCACCATCTACATTTTCAACTACTCGATGGAAACTGATATTATAATATGCTGGATGGGTGTATTTGTCAGGATACTTTTCAGGACTTAACAATATCCAATCTGTAGCACCCGAGGAGACTTCATCGGCAGTTATAACCTGACCCGTATCCGCATTGTAAAGGACAAGATTGGAATCAGCAGTCGTGCTTTCCAAAATTTCGGAAAATGAACTCGAAATACCATTCGTAAAATGAGTTAACACCCAGCCCTCTATCTCAGTATCACGGGCACTGTCCAATACCTGATGCAAAGTAGAATTATAATATGCTGGGTGAGTGTAAGAACTGTAAGCTTGGTTTGTTGGATCAAGTAAAGACCAAGCTGAAGTGTTTGATTTGCTCGCTAAATTTGCGGTAACTAAATCCTGAGAAACAGTGTGGTATAAATTTTTCTCTGCAGATTGATTAAATTCAGAAAACTTGTAGGAATAAAATGCTCCAGATCTATTTATGTCATTGTTTCTAGCACGATAAGAGGCAACTAGTAAATGCTGGTTGGAAGACTGGATGGATTTTGCAAAAAAATCATCATCTTCACCACTTTCAGGCGAAACTTTACCATTAAATTGAGTGGACCCATTGCTTTCCAATTGAAATTCATAAATGGATCCAGCCCCGTCTTTTGGATCTCCAACGAAAAGACTACCGGTTCCATCCTCATTCTCTTTCACAAGTAAGGACCGACCAAACCAACCATCTGAGTAATCTGGAGAGATTATTTTGGAAAGTAGGATGGCTGTTCCGTTTTGATCAAATTTGAAAATATGGACTGCCCCATTACCAGCAATGTATTCTCCAATTGCCAAAAGGTTACCTGTCTGTGCAAGGACTCTTCCAAATTTCCCTCCATTGTAAGAGACATCAGAGGCATGGATTTCTTGCATCAAACTTAAAGAACCGTTGTCCTCCACACCAAAAATACTTACTTTTCCTGGAAATTCGCTCTTTTCATCATGATAATAGTTGCCAACAACCAGTCTTCTACCGTACTCAGAAAAAACGATTTCAGTACCTCCCGTCCTAGTCGTTGAACTCAGATTAATCTTCTGTAGAAGGGAAGTAGTATTATTTTCAACCTCATATCTTAGCAGTTCCGAATTAGCTAAAAAACCTGTATCAGAAAGGTTGTCATCTACGGACTGGTAATCCATTCCAGCCACGGTTAAATATGAATCCTTTAGATGGGTACCGTATCCAAACTCATCGCTTTCAGAAAGATAATCTGGAGCTAAAATCGTTTGGTCAAATGTGGCCAAACCATTTTCATCAATGTCATATAGATGAATTTGTGCAGTTTCATTCGATTCAGACCCATTGTTTACAAATAAAGTTCGGGTTCGGCAGGTTACCACTAGTTTATCTCCATCAATCTGAGTGCTATGCCCAAACCTCAGATTATCTTTCGGCACTGGGGCATGCACGCTATCTGCTAAAGTGCACAGACCTGTACTTGGGTCGATCTTGTAGATATACACTACACCTGCGTCTACCAATAGGCTTCCATTGACCTCTAAGTCGTGGTTGCTTGAGCCAACCACCAATAAATTATTGGAAACGGTAAATGCGTCCGAATCTGCGAATTCAGATCCATACTCAGGATTCGGATTGTTTATTCTTTCTGAAAACTGAAGGCTTACATTGCCACTGCAGACGCTCGAAAAAAGGATATAAAATGGTAAAAAACAAAGCTTCTTAAACATAAACAACATAAGGTTATTGAGACTGAGTCTCACTCTCAATAAATTAAGAGAGCCCTTTCGGTTGAAAAATGTAATAATTTCAATTTTCTTTTAGGCTTTCGTGGGTAAATTTTCACATAAATAAAATTATTACATTTTTTTCTTGAAGATATTGAGTCTCAGTCTCAATAAGATCTTGAAGAATTAAATTCCGTCTGATATCAAACTACCTTTGTATGGAATTATTAACCCTAAAGAATATTGCATCTAAATTCTACGACCCTGTGGTTTGTAATTGTTTCAAGGTCAAAGCCTCCACTATCAAGATGGCAATCAAGGCGGATGAAAATCAAACATTGGACGACTTACTAGAAATAACCAATGCGGGAAATGGATGCCGAGCTTGCGTCTGCAGGGTCGATAGAATTATGAAAGGATTACCAACAGAATGTGGGCCGTGTTCCAAATGCCCTTCATGTGGGCTTATATCAAAACTCTGTGATTGTAAGTGTGCCTAATGGATTTAAGTGCTTAGGCACTTGAAATTTCAAATTTTTCATCTAAAATATAAGGATGAAAGGTCATCCTGAAGTAATTGAATCCTTGAATGCAGGTCTTACCGTTGAACTTACCGCGGTAAACCAATATTTTATACACTCTAAAATGTGTGAAAGTTGGGGTCTCTACAAGTTGGCAAAGCATTATTACGATGAATCTATCGAAGAAATGAAGCATGCGGAAGAGGTCATCGACAGGATTTTATATTTAGACGGCGTGCCCGAAATTGGAAGGTATAATGTGATTAATTCCGGTACAAAACCGGTGGAACAAATATCATTTAATCTCAAAATGGAGTCCAATGGAGTTGCCATATATAATGAAGCAATTGGGATTTGTATCACTCATCAAGATTCTGGCAGTCGGGACTTGATGGAACGAATGGTAGTTGAATCTGAAGAGAGTGTTGATTGGGCCGAAGCTCAACTGGATCTTGTCAAGATGGTAGGTTTGGAAAATTATTTATCCCAACAAATAGGGAAAAAAGCATAATCCCAAACTCTTTCGGTTGCACTACGGCAGCCGAATGCTGATGATTCATCACAGAACTACATTGATGAAAAACAGCACACAAAGAAAAAAACAATTCTATCCGGTAAGCCCTGGATTGAGGGAGTATTTAAGTCATTACAAGCGTGAAATGCGTTTGCCGGTCAAATACGAAAATTTGCTTCAGAGCGTGGACTCTTACCCATTGATCAACGAAAAAAATGAAGATACTTTATGGCAATCCATGGTCTATGACCAACACTACGGTAAGGATATCTTTGAAGGTCTCAAGCAAATTTATGTTCTTTTGCGCTCTGGCGGGGATAAGAAAATCTTACCTAATTTATATGTGGATCGGGTTGACTATTGTACTTTCGGCAACACTAAACCCTTTCGAATCCGAATCGTAAATCAATACAATGACAACCATGATTATTTCTATGTAAAAAAAGCGGACGCATCTAGAATATACGGGTTAGAGCTTGAACAACTTCTTTCTCCAAACGAGATTAATTTTCATGTCGATCGAGATTCCCTAGTTGAAGAACATATCATTGGAGTACCAGGAGACGATTTCATCGAGAACTATCTGGAAAGGGATGACCTTAACGAAGTCCGGCTTGCCAAAGAATTTATCAAATTTAATGAACGCTGTTTTGTGCGTTTACTCGGAGATATGAGAGCCTACAACTATGTGGTAGAAATGACACCCGACTTCGAGCACAATCAATACCGGGTTCGAGCGATCGACTTCGACCAGCAATGTTATGAAGGGCGTAAGTCTTTTTATTTGCCCCAGTTCTTCAAGAATAACCTCCCAGTAGTAAAACTTTGCAGTCGCTTGATAAATCTCGAAACAAGCCACCAGTACCAAAGGGAGGAGCGCACCTTAATTAAGCGCCGGTTCAATGTAGCCCCAACTCGAATTACCAAACTTCGTGAATGTATGTGTAAGGACCAGATTTCGAGCGATGAAAAACTTCTCGCACTTCGGAATGAACTTTCGCAGATGCATCAAGATTCTAGATTCGAGCAATGTCTTACCATGGGAGAACTTACCTTTTTAAACATTGCGGTATCTTTAGACCTTACCGATGAAGTCCCAGCCAAGTTTCTTTAAATTCTTCCTATTACTCCTCTTCGCCGGACCTGCTAAGTTGAGAGCAGATCAAGACTCGACCGAAGAACGATTTATCCTGCTTCACGGACTGTCCAGAACCAACAAGTCCGTGATCAAAGTGGAAGCCTACTTCAAGAAGAAAAATTTTCAGATTCTAAATTTAAGTTATCCATCCAGAAAATTTAAAATTGAAAGACTCAGCCAAATGTTTGAGCACAAATCCAAGAATTGCCTCAACCAAAATCAACAAATAAAATCCATTTGGTGAGAAAATTTTGGCTTTTGGATAAGTTTAGCTTGTACTCGTTGGGATTGAATTTCACTCTTTGTCATCAATCCTTTATGCCAATGAAAAAAATTTTTTTTACCTTATGCTTTCAGTTTTTGATGTCCGGTCTGGTGGCCAAACCAGACAAGCCTAACATTATCTACCTCATGTGTGACGAGCTTGCTTATTACGAGCTCTCTCACATGGGAAATTACAAAATCAAAACTCCAAACATCGATCGCTTTGCACGAGAGGGGCTCCGTTTTACCAGTGCAATGGCCGCATCTCCCGTATGTGCCCCACTACGATGTAACTTAATGACTGGTAAGCATGCCGGTCATGCATCGGTTAGAAAGAATGACGGAGGAACCCCGCTCCGGGCCGACGAGGTAACAGTTGCCAGCTTGCTCAAAGAAAGGGGATATGCCACCGGCGGCTTTGGAAAATGGGGTTGCGGGGGGCGCGATTCCACGGGTGTCCCTGAAAAACATGGCTTTGATGAATTCTTTGGCTACTACGATCAAGTTCACGCCCATACTTTCTACCCTCCTTATTTGATTCGTAACAGTGAAGAAGTCCCCTTGCCCGGAAATGATGGGGGTCGCTCCGGACAGAGCTATTCTCATTATCGAATTTTTGAGGAAGCGGTTCGTTTTATAAAGGAAAATAAAAAGAAGCCGTTTTTCTGCTACATGCCCTTCACCCCGCCTCATGGAATGTTTGATGTTCCTGCCAGTGATCCAGCATGGAAACTTTACGAAAAGGAAGCCTGGATCCAAGACCCAAGTATTCCACAAGATGCGAAGAATTATGCGGTCATGGTTTCCATGCTCGATCGACAAGTTGGGGAACTTATGAGCCTACTTAAAACACTAGGCCTCGAACAACTTACCGCTTTTTTCTTTACCGGTGACAACGGCGGACAAGATCGCTTCAAGAGCGAAAAATATCCGAGGGGATTCTTCGGTCCCAATATTTGTCCCAGCACTGGAGTTGAATTTAGAGGGGGCAAAGGGAATCTTTATGAAGGTGGACTGCGAATTCCATATCTTGTTCGGTGGCCCGGACATGTAACCGCTGGCAAAGTAAGCGATCTTCTCTTCTACCAACCCGATGTCCTACCCACTCTTTCGGAAATCTGTGGGGCCGATATTCCTGAAGATGTGGATGGTATTTCTATTGTACCCACTCTTCTTGGAGAAGAAATGTCTGGTCGTATCCAAATTACCCATAAGATGTTTTATTGGGAATATGGCTCTCAAGTAGCAGTTCGTAATAACTACTGGAAGGCAATAAAAACAAAGAAGGGAAAGCAGTCCGCATGGGCTCTCTACGACTTAAAAAACGACCCCGGAGAATCCTCTGATATTGCCCGCTCCCAACCCGCAATTCTTGCCAATATGATTGAGTTTGCTGAATTCTCTCACGAACCAGCTCAACCAGGTACCTTCCTTGATTCATCTAGAGCCCGTCATAATCGTGATCGTCAAGCCAAGTTCGGCTTTTCCAATAATGCGGTTAAAAAATGGAAGAAATAAATCTTTTCTCAACTATTTTGGCCATCTTACAACCTTGCTTATTTAAAAGTTGTGTGTATCCAATAATTTAGGATGGAAAATAAAAAAGCACTTAAATCGGTTGCTGAGTGGAAAGAATTGGTTGCGGAATTTCAACATCCGCACCTTGGGCGGGCTATTTGGCAAATTGTAAACACTCTCGGATCAGTTCTAGCAATCTGGATTGCACTCTATTTTACGCTTGGAATCTCTTGGTGGCTGACCTTTGGGCTGTCTGCCCTGGCAGGCTTATTTTTGGTTCGTTCCTTTATTATTTTTCATGACTGTGGACATGGTTCTTTTTTCAAGTCTAAAAAAGCAAATGATATTTTAGGCTTCATTTCTGGCTTAACTGTTTTCACTTCTTATCACCATTGGAAATGGGAACACGCCAGGCACCACGCTACCAATGGAGATTTAGATCGCCGGGGCATTGGAGATATTTGGACCTTAACGGTTCGGGAATACCTGACTTCCTCAAGGATGACCCGGTTCAATTACCGACTCGTCCGAAATCCTTTTATTCTGTTTGTATTTGCTCCTCTTTTCCTGTTTTTAGTGCTGGAGCGTTTTCCCTCGAAGAAGGCTAAACCAAGAGCAAGGCGTTCCGTCTATGTCATGAATCTTGCCATCTTAGTTTGGTGTGTGGGCATGGGATCGATTTTTGGCTTCCTTCCATTTTTAGTCATCCAAGTTATTATGATGGGAGTAGCTGGAACCTGTGGAATCTGGCTTTTCTATGTTCAGCATCAATTTGAAGATACCTATTGGGCCCAAAGCGAGGAATGGGATTTTACTGCGGCTGCGATGGAAGGAAGCAGTTATTACAAACTACCCAAAATCCTTCAATGGTTTTCTGGTAACATTGGTTTTCATCATATTCATCATCTCAATGCAATGATTCCAAATTACAATTTGGAACGCTGTCACAAATCAGATCCTTTCTTCGAGGTTGCTCCTGAACTCAATATTCTAAGCAGTTTAAAATCGATTAATTATCGCTTGTGGGACGAAGATGATAGTAAAATGATTGGATTTCGCGAGTTGAAGCGCAAACTCGCCATGAATGATTTGGGACAGGCTGCCTGAGGTTGAAACTCTTTCCCATTAATCAGTCAGTCGTCGAAGCATAAGTAGACGAAATTCCATCGCTTGATTGCCGGGGATTTTAGTGGCCCTTAACTTGAGATCGCCCTTCCCTTTCACCAATTCAATTATTCCCATTTTCATGGGGCGAAAATCCTTGTAGTAGGACTCACTTCGAGGGGAGCGATCCTCCTTCATCCCAATAAGAGGAGGATCATTTGGCACAGTGACCTTAGAAACTACAGACTTTCCATTCAAGGAAAGTTCAATTTCAGCCCCCAAATCTTTTTCCGGACAAGTGTACCAAAGCTCCACCTCATAGTTCCCAGACTTGCCTACTTCCACATCCCAGGAAATAAAATCCTTCTCGTTCTTCCAGTTTAAAAAATGACTGCAATTCGGAAACTTGTTCGACCTCGTAATCTCCCCATGTGCCATTGCATCCCGGGCCGGAATCTGAGTCCAAGAAACCTCGGGATGACCGATTACGAAAGGACGGTTATCCTCCCCCTCCTTATCCAAAACCTTACTCTGAAAGAAATTCTTTCGCTTCTCCAGTCGTTCCGTGACTTTTGGAAATTCCGTGCTTACATCCACCCGTTGACCGGGATCCTTGACCATATCGAAAAGCCTTCCCTTATAACTAAGTCGAAAACGAGATTCTCGCACTCCCACTTTTCCCTTCCAGGTAGAAATCAAGGTCCTGGGCTTCCATCCATTGACATTCCCCAAAAGGAGTGGCTTCAAACTTTTCCCATCGATAAATTTACTTGGTTTCTCCTTTACCCCTGCGAGTTCGCACAGGGTTGGCAATAAATCCCGAACCGAGGCAATTTGCATCACTTTCGTGCCCGGCTTGATTCCATTGGGCCACTTGATCAAAAGCGGGGAACGGGTACCTCCCTCCTCCGTCGATCCCTTTCTGCCCTCCATATCAGCATTCCATCGGTTCCCATTGGGACCATTATCGTGGAAAAAGGCGACGATCGTGTCCTCCGCAACTTCTAATTGATCCAATTTCTTCAGCAGACGCCCAACATTCCAGTCAATATTTTCACACATTGCAAGTGCGGCAAGGAGATGCAATCGATCCTCCTTCTGGGGATTCCGGTTTCGCATCATCTCCTCCAGTGTCCTGTCTTTAAACTTTTTCCACCAACGATCGGGTACCTGCATCGGACTATGAGGA
>DEYT01000126.1:0-278 GCA_002364975.1 Opitutia bacterium UBA3151
GCGAGAAGCGTCAATGATGGAGCACAGTTTATCTTCAGAATATTTCTTAGGAAGAATCTCGTTCTCCAAATTGAAATAATTAACCAAAGAAAGATAAAGTGATTTATCTTTTGCTTCAGAGGATTTCAAAATCGAGTTAAAATAATCGGCAACCTGCATGGAGGAAAAAATATTACATTCAGGCTCACAATCAATTGGATTTGAAGATTTCTTTTGCTGCTGATTGGGTTCCGTGGAAGAAAGCGAGTGGAAATCATTCTCATCTTGGTTCATTTAGA
>DEYT01000126.1:671-19862 GCA_002364975.1 Opitutia bacterium UBA3151
ATTCAACCAGTCAAAATCCGAAATATTGTGCCAAAAATTCCATGACCGGTTAATTCAATCAATAAGATGACTCCAATTAAAAGAACTTTTTTAGTAATGAAGGGTTTAGGTTCCTCGTCGCTCATGCAAGAAGACTTAACTATCTAAGATGGGTAAGCCAAACCTTTTTACTTCAGGTTCTGATTTTTGGGTAATGTTAGCTTGGTATTTTTGAATTTGAAATCGCGGTATTAAAATGTTTTTTGAAAATCAAATAAAAATCAAGAATACCAGATATGCCCCAGGATTGATCCTATTCGCTACCTTGTTGATGGGGGGATTTAAACGATACCACCCTTTTGTCTTTTAGGTTAACATATCCTTCTTCATCGACTCCATCGGCATTTAAATCTCCGATGTAAAAATAAATGGTCTCAATCTTTGGGTTGGCCGATGGCTTGATTCTAGTAGGTCTACCCAGGGCTAGACGGACTCCATATTCACTCATTCTTTTACGTATCTTCTCCCAGGATTCTACTTTTGTCCAAGGGCCCCGACTCATATCTTCACTACTTTTTATTTCACGCCTGAAAGTGTCAAAAAATTTCTTTTTTTCGATTTCATCCCTTGGGACAATACTTGAAAATTCTGATTTGTTTTTAATTTTGTCTGTTTTTTCTAACTCGCTCACTCGTGAGGAAAGCCTAGCATTTTCTACCTCCAAGGCAGAAATTCTTTTTTCAAGTGATTCTATCTTCTCTTGTTGGTCTTCACTCGCTTCAGCGGAATGATGAGAAAAAAGAAAGAGAGTTAATATAAATAACGATCCTTTGGATGTATCGGAAACTTTCTTGAAGATGGAATAAAAAGGTAATTTTAATCTTTGCATTGAATTAACAAAACGCTCGATCTCGATATCGTCAAGTTCGGTAGGAGTTAAGTTCATAAAAATCGAACCTCAAAAGTGGCTAAAAACCAAGCCAGGCTTTTTTCTGGAAATCGAAAAACTTGGGACTCCCGGTTGAATCATCAAAGAATAGCCAGTTCTTAGTCGTGGCGTCGTAGAAGTATGGAAAAACATTCTGGTTGGTATACAACCAGCCAGAAATTTGGTTATGATCCAGTTGGCGAATGTAAACTTTCTTCATCGAATCTGGATTGGTTACTGCACCGTTATTGGCACTCTCCCCTTTTTTGATTAGGTCGACATATTCCATTCCACTAATTACTTGGCCCCAAACCGTATATTTTTGGTCTAAGAATGTGGAGTTTGCCAAGCAGATGAAGAATTGACTGTTTGCACTATTTGGATCGGAGGAGCGGGCCATGGAGCATACCCCCCGCAGATGTAATTGAGTACTGAATTCACTGGGTATGTCTGCAAGTGTGGACCTACCGGTTCCAACAAGAGAGGAATTAAATTCAGAGATTTTTCCATACTGAACATCTCCGGTTTGTGCCATGAAACCGTCCAGAACTCGATGAAATGCAACGCCATCATAACTTCCATTGGTCGCAAGGGTTTTAATTCTTTGCACATGCTGGGGTGCAACCGCTTGAAATAATTCGATCTGAACTTCTCCATCTTCAAGTTCAATTACTAAACATTCTGTGATACTCCGATCAATTCCAGGAAGGTAGAACCAACCATTGGTATAGGGATTAAGAGTTCTATTATTTTCCGCGTAAATGGAAGAAATGATCGAGGCTGGAAGCAAGAAAATGGCAAGGAGCAATAGAGTCGAATTCATGATTTCATCCTAGCATGATTGGTTCATCCTTTAAAGAACCGAGTGACCCACCCTATTGACATATAATCTGGGACTATATGCCCCCGGACTAGTATTCTTCTTAAGCGAGAATGGACCCTACCGCTTTTGAATCTAAGCGATTTACCACCAGAGGTTGAGAGTAATCTTTTTGAGATTGTTGCCATCCCGCAAGGATTGAACCGTCTTGAAGATTAATTGCGGAAGCATACCTGCTGCAACCGGTACCATGAGGAGATAAAAAGAGTGGAAAATGAGTTGAGATCTTTTGAAGTTTTGGGAATTCTTGATCCCAACCCCAGGCTAATCCACCCAGTTCCTCGCATGAATATCCTCTGGGTCGATTCGCTGCTTGTTTGTTTTCGTCCAATGAGCGTAAGCATTCTGCACCATCATAGAAATACAGGGATAAATCGGGGAGATCTGCAAATTCTCCAACCTTGGGGACTGCGAGCCGTTCTGTGACTCGGGCACAGGCAACATCCCAACTATTACCGCGGGGTAACACATTGTAGTCTTTGAGGACGAAATCGTCCTCATCTTTCGCTCTTTGACTAAGCCCGGTGTTGGAACTGGACCATGAAAAAGAATGGTGACAAAAGAGCAACTCGGTACGGTCAGGTTGAATGCGGAAGGCAACCGGATCTTTTACATGCAAAGTATTAGGTTCTTGGGAGCGAGCGATGACCTTTTGATTGTCTAGTGAAATACTGGATATTCCATCAACTCCACTGAATAAATCGATCGACCAGACTCCAGTTCCTGGCTTTTGAAAATGGATCAATTCCTTAGGATATGAGATTTCTTTCTCAGTAGATACAATCATTTCAATACCCTTACCTTCAGTCGCAGCTAAAATAGAGCCTCCCTCAATGGAAACCACTTTTGCATTATGGGAAAGGTCGGATTTAGAAAAAGAATGGATTTTTTGGGCAGTCTCCTGTTCTTGATTCACTTCAAAAATGGAAAACTCCAACCCTCGTTTCCCTGCACCGGTTCCGGTCCGGGCATCCCCGTGATTACGATATCTACCGCAAGTTAAAATGGTTCCATCTTCCTGCTGAATGAAATTTCCCCCACCGAACCAGAACCCTTCCCCTTCCCCTTTGGGCATGATGAGCGTGGTGGATTCTCTTTGGTCGAGTAAGCGAATGGATAAATTTTTTAATTTATCGATTGATTCAGGACGAAGGATCTTTTTCATCGGAGCATGCCAGCTGCCAAGGTTTCATTGGTGAACGGGTCGACCAGGATGAAGCTTCCCGTGTTTCGGTTCCTTCGATAAGTATCATAGAAAATAGGCTGGGAGACTCGAAGTTTTACCCTGCCCACATCATTCATTGAAAATTCAAGATCTTCTTCATTCTTTCGTAAGCTATTTACATCCACTTTGTAATTAATCGATGATACAATTACTTGGGCTTCCTTGGTGGTTTGCCGAAATAGGCACTTGGTTCCTTGGGTTAATTTTTTAGTTCCTGAAAACCAGCAAATTCTTGCATCCAGGTCCTGGGAAATATTAGGCTGATTATTGGGTTTAACCAGCATATCGCCCCTGCTAACATCAATTTCATCTTCCAATAAAATGGTAACTGATTGAGGGTGAAATGCTTCATCTACTTCTTTCTCGGATTGAAGAATGCTTTTGATCTTGGTTGTAAAACCTGAGGGGAGCACCACGACCTCATCCCCTTTTTTAAAAACTCCACCAGCAACACGACCACCAAAGCCACGAAAATCATGATGTTTATCAGAATGGGGACGGATTACCCATTGGACTGGAAAGCGGGCATCGATGTGATTAAAATCAGACCCAACATAAACATTTTCCAGGTGATAGAGTAAGGGTGCCCCTTTATACCATGGCATATTTTCAGAACATTCCACAACATTGTCACCCTTCAAGGCACTGATGGGAATAAAGGTTAAATCGGTGACATTTTCCAGTCTACTCGCGAAATCTGTAAATTGATTCAAGATTTTTTCATAGGCTCCCTGATCATAATCAACCAGATCCATTTTATTGATACAAACCGCGACATGCTTGATTCCAAGCAGGTCAGCAATGAAGGTGTGCCTCTTGGTCTGCTCAATCACTCCATTCCGTGCATCGACTAAAATAAGAGCTAGGTTTGCAGTTGAGGCACCAGTCACCATATTCCGAGTGTATTGAATATGCCCAGGGGTATCTGCAATGATAAATTTACGCTTGGGGGTTGCGAAATATCGGTAGGCAACATCAATCGTAATTCCCTGTTCTCTTTCCGCCCTTAATCCATCGGTTAAAAGAGCGAGGTTTACATGCTCGTCCCCCTTTTGCTTACTGCTTCGTTCAATAGCATCGAGTTGGTCTTCAAAAATGGATTTGGTGTCATGGAATAAACGGCCAATCAGGGTACTTTTTCCATCATCTACGCTTCCCGCGGTGGTGAAGCGTAGAAGGTCCATTTTTAAATAGTTATTTGTCTGGTTCATTAGAAAATTTTAAAAGAAACATAAAAGGGAATATTTTTTAGAAGTAGCCTTGCTTTTTCCGGTCTTCCATCGCTGCCTCTGACCTTTGATCATCAGCCCGGGAACCTCTTTCTGTGATCCGGGAAGCAGCAACTTCATTAATAACTGCATCTAAGGAGTCGGCTTGAGATTCTACAGCACCGGTACAAGTGGCATCGCCAATGGTGCGAAACCTGACTGTTTTTATACTGAATTCTTCCTGATCTTGGAGGGAAATGAAATCGGTTACTGCAAGGAGTGATTCATTTCTCTCAAACACCTCACGGTCATGAGCGAAATACAAACTAGGTAATTCAATGTTTTCAAGTTTTGTATACTGCCAGATATCCATTTCCGTCCAATTGCTTAATGGAAAGACTCTAAAATTTTCACCCGGATTTTTACGGCCATTAAAAAGGTTCCACAGCTCAGGCCTTTGATTCTTGGGATCCCATTGACCAAAAGCATCACGATGGGAGAAAAATCTTTCTTTGGCACGAGCTTTTTCTTCGTCTCTCCTACCTCCACCTAGGCAAGCATCAAAGGATTCCTTGTCAATGGTTTCAAGCAGAGTTACTGACTGAAGAGCATTACGACTTGTGTTTCTCCCTGTCTCTTCCACAGCAGTCCCTCGATTAATCGAATCTTGGACGGAGCCTACAATTAATTCAACCCCTAGCTTCTCAATGAATTGGTCCCTGAAATCAATAGTTTCTGGAAAATTATGCCCGGTATCGATATGAACAAATGGAAATGGAATGCGTGCCGGGCTAAATGCTTTTGAGGCGAGGTGAGCCATAACGATTGAATCCTTACCACCGGAGAATAGTAGCCCTGGTCTTTCAAATTGTGCCGCGGTTTCCCGAAGGATGAAAACAGCTTCGGATTCAAGTTGTTCTAAATGAGTTAAGTTGTAGTTATACATCGAGAAATTAGGTTTAGGAAATGATTCCCTGAACGAAAGAAAATAGTTTATCGGAAGACTGGGTCGGATTCTCTGTTTCGGTTTTAAGAATAAGCTTGGGAGAAGTAGGAACCTCGAATGCAGAATCTTGCCCGGTAAAGGACTCAAGTTCATACTGGCTTGCTTTTTTATACAAGCCTTTCACATCCCTTTTTTTACAAGTTTGATAGTTGGCTTTAATGAAAATTTCATGGTAATCATCTTCGCCTATAATCTGTTTTGCAGTATTCCTGAACTCCTCAAGGGGAGTAATGCAGGAGATGATCACAACCACACCAGACTTCACCAATAGCTTTGCTATTTCACTAGTCCTTCGAATGTTTTCCCTGCGGTCTTCTTCGGAAAATCCCAAGTCCTGGTTGATTCCGCTGCGTAAATTATCTCCATCCAGAATGATTGAAAAAATATCCTTGGATAGGAGTCGTTTTTCTAGCTCAATGGCAAGAGTACTTTTTCCGGAACCAGATAATCCAAGCAGCCAAAATGCCGCTCCTTTGCATCCCATAAGCACCTCCTTTTTCTTACGGGTAGCAAGCTTATCATTAATTGGATAGATGTTGGATTCTGACATAAGGGACAGATAGAAAATTTAATCTAGGAGTTTTCAAACAAAAAAGCGAGAACACATAAGTGCTCTCGCTTGTTGGGATGGAGAATAGGGGATATTCTCCGTGGGGTAAAAAAAAACTAACTCTTTGGAGCAGAACCTGCAAGGTTTAAAATAATTTCAATATCATTGGCAACTTTCTCTAGACTTTTACCTTTTTGAATATTGAAGTCATCTCGTTTTACAGAAAATTTAGAGCGGACCACTAAGAGATCTCCTGGTACACGATTTCTTTTCTCAAGCAAGCCCTCGAGGTAAGTAATGGTTACTGAGATAGGCATGGCAATGGTAACATTTCGAATAGTCATTTTTCCATTTGCCACACCCGAAATCGTATTCTTATTTTTTTTAATGTTAGCAAGGGAAGTAAAGGAGAACTTAATATCTGGAAACTTTTTAACATTTAACCAGTCCTTCCCATGCATATGTTCCTTAAGAACAGGATTTCCTACATGCAGGCTTTCGGATTTTAATATGATTCCACCTGTGGTGGCTTCCGGTTTTTCAATATTGAAGCTAACCATTCCAGATATATCGTTACCAGAGCCGCTTATAGACTCAAGAGGTGCATCCAAGTGGAACAATATGCTGTTAATTCCCTTAGGATCTTTAAAATCGAATTCAATCGTTTTGGCAAAGAAAGAAATGGGTGAGGCAAGTAAGGTTAAAAAAAGTGTAATTTTCATGGGATAATAATGTAAGGTGAAATAAAAAACATTTATATTTGGAAAAAAGATCAAAATTTTCAAATTTTTACAATTAAACTAGTCTTCCAACAAACCTTTTACGCTCGCGGGTGTGCTTGTTCATGGGTCTTTTTTAGTCGAGCCACCGAGACATGAGTATAAACCTGAGTCGTGGAAAGGCTGGCATGACCAAGCATTTCTTGAACCGCTCTTAGGTCTGCTCCGTGGTCGAGTAAGTGGGTTGCGTAGGAATGCCTGATTTTATGAGGGGTTAAGGTCTTAGGCAGACCCGCGGCCAAAAGATATTTTTTGAGTAGAATTTGGACACTTCTTACAGATAGTCTTTGTCCTGCTCTACCAATAACAACCGGGTCGATCAAGGAAGAGTTTGGGCTGATTATATCTTGAAAGTTGCGGATGGCGAAGGTGGCTCTTTTGCCGACCGGGCATACCCTTTGCTTATTTCCTTTGCCGGTGACCCGTACTGCATTTCTACTCCATTCAATGTCACCATAATTTAAGCCTGTTAGTTCACTGACTCTTAATCCTCCCCCATAAAGAATTTCCAAAATCATAAGATCGCGAAGTTTTATAAATTCTGAGTTTCTGCCCTGAACTGAAAGTAACCTTGGTTGATCCAACAAGCTTAACATTTCTTTTTCGGATAGATATTGAGGGAGTTTTTTTTCAGTTTTGGGTAGAACAAGGTTATGAAATGGATTTTCTTCACAAATACCCCTCTCCATACAGTATTTGAAGAAATTCCTTAATCCCGAAATATGATTACGGAGGGTAACTCGAGATATTTTCTTTTGCGCTTCAATGATGTAAGACCTTGCATTCTCTCGAGAAGTTTCGGGGAAGTCTGCAGATTTTTTAGGGACATTAAGCCAGTTAAAAAAAACTTGGATGGCATGAAGGTAATTCCGGCAAGTATGGGAGGATAATCGACGCTGATTTTTCAAGCTTTCGATAAATGAATCGCAAGCGATTTCCCAACCTCCTTCGGGGGAAGAACTTATTTGATCTGCTGCCATGACCCAATGACTAGGTCCAAAATAGAAAAGATGAAGACGATCAGAAATACCCAAATGGCAATGGTGAGGTAGATCCCAATCCCTGATTCTTCCCGCCCTGGACTTTCTCGATGGTATGCTTGGCTGGTTAGGTCATGCGGTTGAATCGGAACTAAATTGTGGGTTCTCTCTTCTCGACTCTGTAATTTGCTTCTTTTTTGGGTCACAAAAATAATATGAAAGCTTCTTGATGGGATTGCAACAATAGCATCTTTTTACATTATTGGGAAATGAGGAAGGGCTTTATTTTCTCAGCACAATCAGAGTAATTATCCTCCAAGATATAATGTCCGGAATCCTCAAATTCATAAGACTTTAAATTCGGTAAAATTTTTTTCCATTTTTCCAGAAATCCAGGATGAAAACAGAAATCTTTCATGCCCCAACAAGATATTATTTCTTTGGTTTTAAGTTCGGCCAACTGAGATTCCGTTTCTTTTAGCAGCGTTCGTGTTGGATGGTTTGATTCGTAGGGGATATCTTTTACAAATCTCCAAACCGCAATGCGGTTTCTCCAGGAGTTGTAGGGTGCCAATAGTCCTGCTTTGGCTTCTTTGGGTAAACCCTTGGCGGTAGCCATAAAAGTTGCGGGCCAAGCGAAGCCATTAAGCCCGCGAACGAAAAGACTGCCAATCAGGGGTAGCCTACAAAAAAGAATCCTTTTAGGAACATCAGCACTGTGGAAACTCGCTGTATTTAAAAGAACGATCTTCTTTAACCGGCTTAACTGATCCCGAAATGCAGTCAGCCCTATTGCCCCACCCCAGTCATGGACAACCAAGCAGAATTGGTCGATGGAGAGTTCTTCAAGTAGATCAAATATATTTTGAGAGTGAGATTTTAAATCATAAGCAAATTCATTTAAGGATGGCTTGTCAGATAAACCACAACCCATATGGTCAGGAGCCAAGCAACGGTTGGTCTTACTTAATGCACTAATCAGATTTCGATACATGAAAGACCAGGTTGGGTTTCCATGGAGAAATAAGATGGGGGGTGTTTCATGTGGGCCTTCATCTAAGTAATGCATGCGATGCCCAGACTTCGTTAAAAAATAATTTCTATGAAATGGATATTGGCTTAAATCCTTCAAGTTTTATCCGGGTTGAGGGACAGCATGATGGAGGACAGACCACTTCCGATCCCCATAAGTACGGTTTTTACCTTTTTGTTTTGTGGGTCATCTTCGCAGGCAAGAGTATAGGTTATAGGTAAAGATGAAGCCCCACAATTTCCCAGGTGTTCGAAAGAGGAAAAGTTTTTAGAAGGGTTTAGTTGTAAAGCTTCAAAAACTGCGTTGGTGTGAGCTTTGCCAACTTGATGTGTGATTAGTAACTCCGGCGTATCAGAATTCCAGGAAGAAATTTCCATGAACTTCAGCCATGCACTATGGGCAACCGAAATCCCGGCATGTAAAAGATCTTCCGAGTCTGTTTCCATAATAAGGTCATCACCATCGCTGTCTCCCTCGCAAAGGTGATTAAATGAAGTGTCTGTAAAGCAGGCACAAAAGCCAAGGGATGGCGCTTGATGTTCGATGTAATCCTTGTGGCAGATTGACCAGGCAACCGCTGATGCCCCAATTGTCAGGTTGGCAAAAAATGGCTTTATTGTCTGCCTGGTTTGCTCTGTTTGATTTAAGATTTTAATAGTACGGTCAACAAGTGGTTTGCCATTTTCTGCAGCAACAATGATTGCTTTCCTAATTTGCCCAGATTCGATCATGGAAGCGGCCAGAATCAAAGAGTTCAGGAAACCAAGGCAAGCATTGGAAACATCGAGAATTTGAGTCTTCCCGGACAATCCCATTTTTCGATGAACATAGGAAGCTGTCGCCGGTTCAAGTCGGTCTCTACAAACCGCCGCGTGGATCAATAAATCTACTGAGTTAGGGTCAACCCCTTCCTGATTGAGCAACTTTAATCCAGCTTCTGCAGAACCCATCGAGGGCAACATGGAAGACGGCCAGAATCGTCTTTCCTTGATCCCAGTCATTAACTCAAGGCGGCCAACCTTAAGACCAAGCTTGTCATAGACTGGAGATAAGCATTCTTCGAGTTGATCGGAAGAAACAATTTTTTTTGGCAATGCGTACGCCATTGCTTCAATGGAGACATTGGGGAAATTCACGGTTTGATTTGCATGGCGGATTTCACCACTTCTTGATCGAAGTAATTGAATCCCATGCCAGCGTCGATCACGATACCCTGACCATTAATTCCTGAAGAACGTTCGCTAAGAAGAAATAGGGATAAGTCGGATACCTCCTTTGTTTGCAAAGATTTCTTTCGAAAGGTTAGTTTTTCAGCGAATAAGTAATTAATCAGATAGCCTGGTATTCCTGCGGATGCACTTGTCTTTAATGGGCCAGCGTTTACCGAATTAAAGCGCACCTCCGAGAAATTAGAAAAAGACTTTGCGAGGTATCGCACGGTTGCTTCAAGGGAGGCTTTGATTGGAGCCATATAACCGTAGCTTTCAGCAGTTACTTGAACGGAGGATATTCCAATGGTAACCACAGATGCATTCTTTGCCAGGATGTTCTTACAGGAATTTGCAAGCTCGACTAATGAAAATGAAGATATTTGAGTGGCTTGAAGAAAGTCATCTCTTTCAGTCTCATGAAATGGTTTTAAACCCTCAGAATAATTTGCAAATGCGATTGAATGTAAAATTCCATTCAATTCCTTACAGCTTTGATTAATTTCTTCGGCTAAATTTTGAATTTCTTGATTATTTTCGAAGTCGCAAACAAAAGTCTCTGCTTTAGGTAGTAAAGAAAGAAGCTCATTTTTTCTCTTTTCACTTCGTACTGAAAAAAGGACTCGGGCACCTTCTTCCATGAGAGACTGACTGACTGACCAAGCTATGCTTTTACGATTTGCAAATCCTACAACGAGGTAAACCTTCCCTTCGAGATTTAGGAAACTCATGAGTCTATTGCTTTACGAGAGCTAGGGCGAAAGATACGGTCATAATTACTTTATTTCCATTTCTGACTTCGCCACGTAGGTTGTAGAACTGGCCAATTTGATCGATAAGCGTGACCGAAATTACCAGATCATCATCAGGTTTTACCATTCGTTTAAACCTTGCATCCCTAATCCTTGAAAGGACTGGGGTAACGGATTCATCATTTAAATTATCTTCACCAATTTGTTCTTTCGATAAAAAAACCGCCCCAGTTTGAAAAACCGATTCACAGAGCAGAACTCCTGGCATGATTGGATTACCCGGATAATGCCCCTTAAAGAAAGGCATTTCAGCTGAAATGCTGAGTCCGGTTTTTGCCCCTTCCTTGTTTACCTCAATCACTTGATCAATAAACAAGAAAGGTGGGCGGTGAGGTATTAGCCTTTGTATTTCATCCATTTCTACAATAAAGAGAAAATATCAGTGGATGAACAGGTTTAATTCCCAGATTTTATCGATATATTATTTTATTCGGACTCCTCTAATCCCGTCAGTTTAGAACGGAGAAAGCGATCTACTTTATTTGCGGTAATGACGCCATAATTGATGGTGCCAAGCCATCCAGACATAATAATACCAACAGAGCCGGCATGAAAAAGACCGGGGGCATGATCAGGTAGAGAGCTTGAAACTTCCAAGCCTTCAAATTTGGTGCCAAAAGTTGCTCCGTCCGCATGCTGGGTGTAATGGCGAATTGTTCGAGGGGTTGCGGCTTCTAGATGCTCAATCTTATTTCGAATGTCAGGAATAATCTTTTCCAATGCCACCACACTTTCTTCGCAAAGCCTTTCTTTTGCCGAGGTGTATTCGGAATCAGATAAGTTCTTCCAGTCCTTCCAGTTTGCATTGATGGAAGCCACAATACTGTAGCGGGGGTCTTTACGATGAGGTCGGGTATCAGGGTAATAGATCGAAAAGGTACGGCTTGTTGTTTTAAAGTCCGTTAATTCATCTGTGGAAAATTGTTCTGCTTCCGAAGTAAAAATTAAATCGCCCACAGATTCAGGAATGGTAGTTCCTTTTTTTAGCCCAATGTAAACTTGGCAAGAGGTGCTGTTGAGCCGTACTTTTTGTGAAAGTTTTGCAAAAGATTTTGGAAGCTTTGGTAAGCCAAGAAGTTTCTCGATAGTGTTCTTCAGGTTAGCATTCGATAGCACTGCACCGCATCTTATTTTTTTACCGTTTACAACAACTCCGGCGACATGATGAGAGCCATTCTTTTCTTGGGTGATTAATTTTTCAACCATACATTGACGCTTGAGCACGGCACCATTACTTCGTAGTTCGGACACCATTTTTCTTATCAAGGTATCTGTGCCATCCTTGAAAGTATAAATCCCCTTCCTCATGAAGTTTGTAAACACAATGCCGTAAGCAAAGGCCGGATCCATTAAAGAAGAGCCATTTGCGTAGGTAATGGGTTCAAGCAAAAATCTTTTAACATCATCCCTTCCCGGGAAAAACTCTTCCAGAAGATCAGCGATGGTTCGCTTGTCACCTGCGAAATAATCCATTTTCTTGAGGTGTTCGTAGAATAACTCAACTTTACCCTTAGCTATATTAAACTTTTCTTGAAGGATTTTAGTAAAATCAAAACGGTCAAAAGTTGTGCGTAAATCATATTGTGGATTAACAAACCTAATGTTTTTTAATTGAACGATGGAATCAGCAATTTCTTTGGTCCAGTATCTTCTGCATGACTTTATCATTCCCACAGGAAATCCATGGAGTGAAATGTCAAATATATGGCCTCCCGCCCTTTTGAACCAAGTCGCTAAACCACCAAACTGGTAATGATGTTCAAGGAGTAATACCGAGTGGCCCTGCTTAGCTAAGCAATTTGCACCTGTAAGGCCACCAAGCCCACTACCTACCACAATTACATCGTAATAATCTTTAACATCACTTAATTGGTTTTTTGGCATATTGAATTTTCTATTCGCTCCATGCTTGTTGGACAACATTGGAATTTTGAAAAGGAAAGCATTAAGTCTGGAAATAGGAAGAATATTTTTCAAAGAATACGCTACTTCCTTGATCCTTAGGGTCTCCTGGCCCCAATAAATAGTCAAGGTTTAGCTCTTGAATGATCTCGAAGTCGTTAGTGCTTAGCTTATCTGGAGAAAGTGCTAAGGATTTAAGAGGCATCTGCTGAAGGCACGCAAAATCTTCGATTTTTAAACCAACAATGTTGAGTTTCTGAATCGGACAGGAAGAGATGCTACCAAGCAAATTAACGGGAGATCCCGGGAGCTGGAGGTTTTCAAGGGGGCAATTTCTTAAGGGGTCCAGGGAATTAATTCTGGTAGCACGCATCTCAAGTTCTTTCAGCGGACAGGAAGCAAGAGGACTGATGTTGGAAATAGGGTTCCCAGATAGGTTGAGGTTTTCGAGTGGAGATTCTTCAAGTGTAGAAATTTCCTCAATCTTACATTTGAAAAGATTAAGTTCTCTGAGTTTTTTCTGGCTCCCAAGTTGAGAAAGATTACTTATTTCGCACTGCTCGAGATTCAAGGACTCAAGTTGTGCTTCCCTGCAGAAAGACAAGTCCTTCACTTTTGTTCGAGCTAAATTAAGAAACTCTAAGGGGTGGTTGCTTAACTCATCAAAATCTTCCCCCAGGATTCCCTCGGCATTAAATGTCTTTAATTGAAAACAGTTGAGGTCTGAGATTTCAAATGTGGAACCTGCAGGGACTGAGAGCGAAGAAATAGGAAAATGTGAAAAGTCTGAAATCTTGGGTAGCTTAACTTCGCGAAAATCCAATCCCTTTACGGGCATACTGCCAAGTGCCCCGAGGGTATAGGAGTTAAATTCTGCAAACTTAATCTCGAGACCACCTGGTACTACTTTTGCCTCACCCCGTATCCCGATTTCTCGGAGTTGGTCGGTGCATGAAAGGTCAATTTCACGAAATAAATCGAAATTTTGTCTGAGAGGCATCATAGAGATTCTCGACTAATTAGTTGCACGACACTAAAGTTTTTCAATGGCTTTATGGATACATATCATTGGTTGGATACTTGTGGTAGTCAATTCACTCTGTCTATTACGTCTTGGTATTCTTCCCATGATTTTCTTTGCGAGAAATTATAAGCTCTATGGTAAAATATTTTGGGTTTCTTTATTTGTAGGTACAATTTTTTTGATGAGTGAATTCATGTTGCTTAGAATACTCCTAACCCTCGAAGTTGAATGAAAAAATGTGCCCATCTGGTCAAGGCTTCTCATTATCCATGATCAATCGTGCTCTTTGATCCTGATATTACGAAATGCGACTTGGTCTTTGTGACCCGCAAATCCAAAATGTCCCTCAAGTAAGGTTACTCCAGGATGAGACTTATTTCCCATGGAAGATTCTACTTTTGATAGATCAGCATCCAAAATAAGTTCATCATTAAGTATTACATTAATTCGGGATCCTTTTACAGTAACAAGTTGGGAATTCCATTCACCGCTATTTTTTAAAAAACCTCTTTTTGCAGGAACCATGCCGTAGGCAGAGCCATGGTATTGGCGAGGGTCAAGGGTTGCGTATCGTGGATGATTGTTATCCAAAATTTGTAGCTCGCACATCCCGTGGTAAGCAGCATTCCCTTTTCCGGGATATCGGATTGCAAGGCCATTATTGCCACCTTCAGGGAGCATGAAATTCAGCATAACCGAAAAGTCTTGGTATTTTTTTTTGGTAAAAATAGTCCCCCCTTTTCCCTTTTTGCATTGGATCGCATTATCTACGATTTGATAGTTTGAAATTGAACCTGTCCATCCTGAGAAATCTTTTCCATTGAAAATCGGGACATATCCATCAGCATTACTGGGATCTTGTGATTTCGTGGGAAATTCTTTTATAAATAGATTTCGCCAGCGAATCATTCCTCCATGAGTTTGAAGTTGAATCGGACCCTTTTTGATTAGTGGTTTTCTTTTGGGTGCTGGAGTTTTTCGATCCCAATAATTGGTAAGAATTTCATTATCAACTACTAGTTTTTCGTTTAAATAAACCGTTACTCTGGAGTCAATCATCAGAATTCGAAAATGATTCCATTGACCAAATGGATAATCTGCATGAACCAAAGGGTCACGACCTGGAGTTCCAGTAGGGCCATTATTCCATAGTCCACCGGAACCTTTTTCAGCACCGAGTTTCCACTTATTTCCTGCCTTCGTGGTATCCCAGATTTGGATCTGAGGAACTCCGCGCAGATAAATCCCACTATCAGCTCCTGCAACTGTTTTGTATTCCAAGCGAAGCTCAAAGTTACCGTAATTTTTTTGGGTGGTTAAATAAAGTCCGCTCCCATCATTGACCAACTCTCCATTGACTACGGACCAGTGCTGAATGATGTTCTCCTTGCTAGATTTATATTTTTCCCGAAATTCCTCGGTTGAAAGGGTCATCCATTTTTCTGGATTCTCGGTTTTTGCTCCCCACCAACCATCTAAATTGATTCCGTTAAATAAAGAAACGAAACCACTGGGAGTAGAACCATAATGGCATACTGAAGCCCAGGACATCAAGAAAGATAGGAAGGTGATTTTTCGATTCATATCAGTTTTAAATGAAAAGCACTCATCTCTTTTCAATCAAGGGGAATTTATCTTTTTCTATAATTTATACAAAAAAAATATAATGCTTTCCGTAAACCAGATTCTTTACCTCGAGAAAATGCTTTATTTTATCCTTTGCATTTCTAGAACCTGTTAGGACAAGGATAAATTCAGTGATTTGAAGATTGAAATCTTTAACATCCAAAATGGGTATTCCAAGAAAGTGTTTGCCGATCTTCCTAGGATCAACCTCGTATATTCCCTTAACTAGGATGTTGTTTTTGATTAGTATCCGAATTTGAGCCTTTGCTACTTTACCCGCGCCCCAACAGATCAATTTTTTCTGGTGATGTTTGTGCTCATCTAGCCAAGCTTTCAGGTATTTTGCTTTTGCCAGCTGAAAACAGGGCTTTGAATATCGGGTTTCTATTCTTGAAGCTCTTTCTTTACCATCATACCAGTCAAGAAGTACGTCCTTGAGTTTGCAAATCCTAACTCCTCTGGATTGCCAGCGCAACCAGAGTTCATAATCCTCAGGGAAAGGCCCATTACGATATCCTCCATAGGTCTTGAATAACATTTTTCGAAATACTACTGAGGGGTGAACAATTGGGCTTTCTTCAAATCGATAAAGAGAGATTTTATGCTCCTCTAATACCGAATTACTCCATTTTACATACTCCTCAAAGCCTTTTCCAAAGGGTTCACCTTTATTTATCTTGTAGCAAACTTTTGCAGCAATAACCCCCACCTTGGGATGCTTCCTCAAAAAGTCTACTTGTTTTTCGAGGCGAAGTGGATGCATCGCATCATCTGAATCCATTCTGGCCAGAAGATCGCTATTTGCACGCTCCACTCCAAGGTTAAGAGCAGAAACAATCCCCGGTTTGCTAGTTGAATAATATTTTACCCGAGAGTCATCATTTATAAGGTTCCGGATTTTTTTTTCTGTTGTATCCGTCGATTGATCATTGATTGCAATGAGTTCCCAATTCTCAAGCGTTTGTGATTTAATAGAATCGATGCATCTAAAGATTGTTTTAGATGCATTACGATAAGGTAAAATGATCGATACAGCGGGTCTATTCAAAGACTTATCTGCCGAAGCGCTTCATAAGTTGAAATACCAACAGAGACTGCAAGATTTAAAGACCTGAGATTATCTTTAAACTTTGGGATTCGAATTCTATGATCTACAGAATTATGTATATATTCTGGGGCCCCATGGCCTTCATTGCCAAAAAGTAAACCATCACCAAACTGAAATTCAGCTTCCCAAATCGAATGATCAGCATGGGTTGTAAGAAGGAAGATTTTCTTTGGACGAGTCTTGGAATTCCAAAAATGATCCCAATTCTCATACTCATGAAGATCGAGACTTTCCCAATAATCCATTCCAGCCCTCCGAAGTTGTTTGTCGTTAATTTTGAATCCGAAAGGATGAATTAAATGAAGTTTGCAGTCAGAGAAGGCACAAATTCTGCCAATGTTTCCAGTATTTTGTGGTATCTCGGGTTGAAAAAGTATGATTTCGATCATTTTTTTAATGAATTTTTTAATGCTTGGTCTGCTTCTCTCTGAGCTACCTTCTTTTTTAGGTCTTGCCTCTTGTCTCGAAGGTTTTTGCCTGCACCCACTGCCAACTCAACTTTAATCAGGGCGTTTTTAAAATAAAGGCGTAATGGGACAATGGTCTTACCCGCTGCTTCAATTTCAACCCGCAACCTTTCCAGTTCCCGATGCTTGAGCAATAATTTCCGAGGCCTTTGAGGTTCATGGTTTTGATCTCCGCTGAATTCATATTCTGAAATGTGAGCATTAAAGAGAAAGAGTTCATCCTTCACGATTCTTGCAAATGATTCTGAAATTTGTGCATTTCCGAGGCGAATGGACTTAACCTCAGTTCCAAGCAGGGCAATTCCAGCTTCGTATTTGTCACCAAGTAAAAATTTGTGCCGTGCTTTTGAGTTAGCAATTACAGGTAGGCCAACTTTAGTTTTATTTTTTTTGGCCACTTAAGATATTTTATTATGCCAGCCAACAACATCGGCGCATCCAGGTATAGTTTACTCGTCTTCTGACTCTCCCCACTCTTGGTAAGAAATTTTACCTTCGATAATCTCCCTCAGGGCGACATCTTCAGGTTCCAGTTTCTCCAGTGATTCAACCAAAGGCTTATTCCCATGCTTTAACTGCTTGGATCTCCTTGATACCACATTAATCAGGGTATTTGGGTCGGTTATTATTTCCTGGGCCTCTTTAATGTATTCTTCTCTCACGATTTATGTTCGTTTGTTTAGGATAAAAATAAAAAGATTTGTAGTACTTCTATTTAAAGCTTTTAGCAATGATAATATATGTTTTGTTTGTTTTATGAAAATGATTCTTACCACATTCCCATCGCACAAAACGGCGATTATGTCAGCAAAAGCACTTACAGAGAAAAAACTGATTGCCTGTGCCCAAATAGATGGGCCCGTTAAGTCTTATTATTGGTGGAAAGGTAAAGTGCAGGAAGAGCAGGAATGGAGAGTCATCTTAAAGACAAATGCAAGAAATGAAAACCATGCTTACGATCATGTTATAAAGATGCACCCCTATGAAAATCCGCAATGGATCGTGCTAGAGGGTAAGTGTAGTGAATCTTACACGGAGTGGATTAATCAAAACCTAGAACAATGAAATTACTCTTCTGGTTTGGTCTTTACCAAAGCAAGAACCCGGTCGCCTTCTTTCCATTGACCGCGTTTACGAAGTAATTCAACTCGTTCAAATCTTTTCAATACATTGCGACTTTTAGTACTTCCACCAGGAGGCTTGAAACTAGGATGTCTACTCATAATCAATTTAAATAATAAGTTCTAAGTAAATATTCAAGTTTATAAGAAAGTTCATGAAGGTCTTAGGCAGGTACACCAGCAGGCTCTGAACCAGGATCAATATCTTCAATTTTATCTTCCTGATCGACTTGTGGTAATTTTTCTTCTGCTTTTTCCTCCCCCTCTTCTTTTTTTTCAACGACCTTAATAACTTCCGAAATTATTTTTCCATGTTCTAATATCTCGTGAACATGCTTACCTTCAATAGTCTCGTACTCTAGTAGAGCATTTGCGGTTGAGTGTAGAGCATCGATATTGTCGTTGAGTATTTCCTTAGAGCGATTGTATTGGTCATCAATTACATTTTTAATTGCTAGATCTATCTTTTGGGCGGTCTCTTCGCTGTAGTTCTGCGCCCTTGACAATTCCTTACCTAGGAATACTTGATCCTGTTTATCTCCGAAGGAAATCATGCCTAAGTCACTCATTCCCCAATCACAAACCATGCTTCTCGCAATGTTCGTAGCCATGCGAATATCACCAGCTGCTCCACTGGTTACATCACCGATCTCTATCTCTTCGGCTGCCCTTCCCCCCATTGCACAACAAATCTGGTTAAGAACCCTTCTTTTGCTCTGATTGAGAATATCTTTTTTGGGCGTAAACATTGTACTTCCGAGGCTTTGTCCACGAGGGATGATGGTAACCTTGTGAATAGGTAGAAGACCGTCGTCAACCACAGCCTGTATGATTGCATGACCAGCCTCATGGTAGGCGATGATTTTTCTGTCTTCGTCATCCATAACCCTGCGACGTTCACGACCAAAAGAGATTTTTTCACGAGCATCATCCAGATCAATTCTTTCGACGGCTGATTTACGACGACGGGCAGCAATTAGGGCACCTTCATTAAGTAAATTTGCAAGGTCGGCACCAGAAAAACCAGAGGTTGCACGGGCAAGAGATACGAGTTCAACATCTTCACAAAGCTTGATTTTCTTAGCATGAACTTTAAGTATTTCTTCTCTTCCCTCTAAGTCAGGTAGATCGATCACTACCTGCCGATCAAAGCGCCCTGGGCGCAACAAAGCGTTGTCTAGTACATCAGGGCGATTGGTAGCGGCAATGATAATGACACCCTCGTGACCATCAAAACCATCCATTTCGACAAGTAGGGAATTTAGAGTCTGCTCTCTTTCATCATTTCCACCACCGAGTCCTGCACCGCGTTGCCTGCCGACTGCGTCAATTTCATCAATAAAAATTAAGCAAGG
>DEYT01000160.1 GCA_002364975.1 Opitutia bacterium UBA3151
TGGGCTGAGCTTACCGGTCACAAGAATATGTCGGACAGCGAAAAAAAAGCTCTCCAGAATGAGCATTGGAAAAATTCCTATTTCAAGAAAAATCCAAATGCAGACACCAACGAAGATGGAAGACTGTCATGGCAGGAATTTCATGCTCATAAAAAACAAAGAGCGGAAACTTTTAAATCCCAAAAATAAAACCTACAACCCAAATAAAAATGAATCGAATTACATTCCTTGCCCTCTTTGCCCTTGGAGCATTTTTCGCAAACCTTGGATTTGCCCAAGAAGCCAAAACGCTCGAAGCCACTGGTAAATTTATCAAAAACGATAAGGGAGCCGTTGTTTTTACAGATGACGCAGACAAGAAAAGGTACTACGGCTTCAATGACGGAGTGAAGAAAAAAGTGGGTGATATGCTCAATAAAAAGGTCAATCTTAAGGCCAAGGTCAAAAAGAAAGAAGGTGCCAAGATTACCTTGATGACCTATGTTGTTTCGATCAAGGAAGCCAAATAATCTTCCCCGCTTGGTTTAATTTCTTGAACTTGAGGTTCTTCATAAAAATATGCTTTTTGTGAAGAACCTCAGCTTTTTAATGCTTCGATGACACACTTTCTTTGGATTGTATTTTCTAGCATTCCTTTGCTCTTGGTACTACCGGGGATATCCGTGGGAATGGCCCCGCCAAATGTATTGATTTTCCTGATGGACGACATGGGCATTGGAGATTGCCGGGCTTACAATGCAAGCAGCAAGGTGGAAATGCCCAACCTCGAAAAAATGGCACGCGAAGGGATTCGTTTTAATGATGCCCACGCTCCAGCTGCAGTGTGTGCCCCAACCCGTTATAGTATTATGACCGGGAATTATCCATGGCGTGGTCGTAATCCCAATGGGACTTGGCTTTTCAATATGCCTTCTCAAGTTTTACCAGGGCAAAAAACGATTGGGCAATTAATGAAGAACGCGGGTTATCGTACCGCTTTTTTGGGGAAAGTTCATTTAGGCGGGAAAATCTTCAGCAAATCGACCGGTAAACCCAAGCTTTCTATGAAAGGTGGCTATCAAGACTTTGACTTCAGTCGAAGAGTGGAAGATTCACCTGCATCCATGGGATTCGATTATTCTTATGAACTGCCTCAGGGGATACAGGGCTCTCCCTACCTCGCCCTTGAAAATGGTAGGTTGGTGGGGGGTGAAAAAAACCTTAGGGCCTGGAAGGTTGGAGGCTATGGTAAGTCAGTGATTGAGGCAAATGGGTTTGGTTCTTCCGATTGGGACTCTTCCAAAGCAGGTCCTGTTTTAACTGAAATGGCTCTATCATTTTTGAACCGGCATTTTAAACGAAACCAAGCAAATGGAATAAGGAAGCCTTTCTTCATGCATTACTGTAGCCAGTCGTGCCATGTCCCGCATACTCCACCAGATGAATTAGGAGGAGAAAAAATTAAGGGTGCTTCCCTGGATGCACACCTTGATATGCTGGTAGAAGCGGATGTTACTCTGGGAAAGATTATCAGCAGCTTACGAAATTTCGGAGAACTTGAAAATACACTGATTCTATTCACCAGTGACAACGGCGGGCTTTCCCGTGGAATTCCTGGTCAATATAAGGGGGAACACAATTCGAATGCGGGCTTCCGTGGTAGTAAGGCCCAAGTGTATGAAGGGGGGCACCGGGTTCCTTTGGTTGCCCGTTGGGGAAATGGTAATCAAAATTCACCCATACCCCCGGGAAGTGAGTCCAATGCTTTAATTGGCTTACAGGATCTCTATGCCACATTCGCCGAGCTTACCATGCAACCCATGGGGTTAGAAGATGCCCTAGACAGCCAGTCATTTTTAGGTTCACTCCTTGGAAAAAAAGATAAATTAAATCGAACATCCCTGTTGATTCAGGCAAACAATGGAAAATATCACGGCCAGCAATCCAAAAAATCAGTCAGGGAAAAAGAGTGGAAACTAATTGTTACCAAAGAATTAGAACCCATTGAATTGTACGATCTCAAAAGCGATCCGATGGAGAGCAAAAACAGGATTAAGGAAGACAACCAATCTTCTCGGATCAAAAGAATGAGTTCAGACCTGAATCGAATTCTGAATTCTTCAAGGAGCACTCCGCCTTATCGTATCTCCAAGGGTGGATTGGATGAAGCAGAGCCAAAGACTCATTCCTCAGAACTTCTCTCTCCTCGTGCCAATTTAATTTGCAAAATCGAAGTTCCTAATTCAGGAAACGCTCAAAATTGGGGAAGCAAATGGAAAATAAAGGGGAAGAGTCCGATGAGAATCTCCTTCACTCCAAAAGCTGGAGAAAAGTGGGATATTTCGGACTATAAACTCGCTGGTATTACCATGCAGAATTGGGATTCAGGAGTGACCACAATCGAGGGAAAGATGAATAATGCAAAGGTAACCAGTTGGTCTAACCATGCAGTTGGTTTTGCGGTTGCACCAAGTTGGGAAAAAATCACGCTGGGTTTTCCTTTTCCAATGGTAGAAGATCGCTATTCGGGATCAGAACTTTTTAAGGATCAACTCGCAAAGCCAAATGGTCACCGCCTGCATTGGAGAAGATTCTATCCCGAAGACCTTAGAGAAATCGTACTCGACTTGCGGTCTTCTACTGGAAATATCAATGCCTTGATCCATGCACCCTCATTAGCATGGGAGAAAAGTTTGACTCGTGATCATCGATTGTCCGCTCTTCCCTACCTCGATGATCTTGGTCAAGTTCGAGCGGTTGACTGGCCAGGGAAGTCCAAGGACCTCAAACAAGCTAGGTCATCGATGCAAAAAGAATTACGAATCACTTCGCAACTAGCAAAGAAAAGGAAAATTGGGAAATATGGGGGCTGGAGTGATGGTCCAAAGATGAACGGGACTGGACGATTTCGAACCCAAAAAATAAACGGTAAATGGTGGCTAATTGATCCCGAGGGTTACCTCTTCTTCTCGGTGGGAAGCTGCCTAACTGGTTGGCGTGCGGAAACTTCCGCAGCGGAAAAAAGATCTGACAATGAATTTTTCTCTTATTTACCGGGAAAGAATGATTACCTGAGATGGAGTGGAATACGCAAGATAGGAGGGAAAAATTTTGTCAATTTCCCGGCTATGAATTACCAACGCTATTTCGGCGAAGGCTGGCAAAAGATTGTGAAGCAGGGCATTCATGACAGAATGCGTTCTTGGGGTGTAAATACTTTGGGTTGCTGGTCTGATGAATCACTCCAAAAAGACCAAAAAACACCTTACACCCTGATCTCATCGATCTGGTGGCAGCAGAATGGACATCGCAAGTTCCCATCCCCTTTCAGGGAAAACTTCCAGCGAGATCTAGAAGAAAGTTTAAGGAAGTTGGCATGGGCCAAAGAGGATCCTTTCTGCCTAGGAATTTTTATCGGCAATGAATTGGAATGGCCTGATCGCATTGGAGAAACTATCCAAAAACTACACGCGAATCACCCGACTAAAATTTGGGCCTTGAAAGAGTTAAAGAAACAAGGGAAAAGCCATTCACCTGCCCAAGTAAAAGATCTTGATTTGCTTTACCTCCCATTCCTTCAAGCCTTTTTTCAAAAATGCAAGGCTGCAATTGAACAGGAACTTTCCAATACCCTTTTCCTTGGTTGCCGCACCCATCGTGGTCCAAGTGTGTTGGGTAAAGCTGCACTTGGCTCGGTAGATGTTTTTTCAGTTAATGTCTACGACTCCCGTGTTCGCTCTTGGCAAGTACCCGAAGATGCGGATGTACCGATTCTAGCAAGTGAGTTTCATTTTGGTGCGGTGGATCGTGGTGTTCCTAGCCCTGGCCTTTCCGGTTCATGGGATCAACGCCAACGGGCTCTTTCCTTTGCTCATTATCTAGCATCTGCACTTGAAGAACCCCGTTTTGTTGGAATCCACTGGTTTCAGTGGATGGATCAATCAGCCGCGGGAAGAAGAGACCGTGAAAATCATCAGTGCGGATTTATTGATGTTGCTGGGAATGCTTACCCAGAGTTTACCCAAGTGGTGTCAAAGGCTACAATGAATATGTATTGGGCCCGATCTCAGAAAAATCCTACGACCGAAAGAATATTGTTCGATCTTCTCCGATAAGATTCATTTCGGAAATTGAGCCCAAAATTCTTCAGGGGTAGTTAAATTCCTGCCACGGTCATCAAAACTACTACCAATCTCAGTTATTCCATAAAGACCTCTCGCAATCCTCATCCCTTTTTTTATCTGTTCGGGGGAGAAGACCAAACGGGTCAAATTCATTCCTTCGAGGGGAGAAAGGTCGGAAATTAAAGTTTCTCCAATATGCAAGCGTTGTAGTACTGGTAATTTCCGCACAAAGCTTAAATCCTCAACCAGTGTTCGATGTAAGGTCAAGCTGACCAAGGGCAGACCTGCTAAGCCAGAAACATCTGAAACCGGTGATTCAGACAACCAAAGTTGCCTGAGATTAGATGCACTCAAGGCAGTAACTTCAGTAATCCGGGTATTAACTGCATATAAATTCTCAAGGGGTTGACCTTCCAATCCATCCAGAGATTCGACTGGTGAATTATTCAGTCGAAGTTCAACTAAGCTTGCCTCATTCAGCTCCCTTAGGCTTACAACTCGAGTATTTTCCAGAAAAAGAGTTCGAAGTGGCATTCCTTTTAAATGTCGTAATTCGCGCACTGGATTTCCGCTCAAATCCAAGCCCTGAAGTTGAAGGCCGCGCAAGGGAGAAATATCGCGCAAACTACAATTGGGAAACTCCGCAGCCACAACCATACCGTTTTCTTCATGCAACTTGCCTTGCCCTCGGTATTCCGGATTGGCCCGGCTCAAAATTTCCTGAATTTGTTGGGTCCCAAAAAAAGGCTGATTTCCAGGCTTCTTTTCAGATTGTACCGGAGAAACCGAATCTTTGGAAAATCGGGATTTTTCTCTTTCCTCTTTTAGCTTCCCTGCCAACTCCTTCTTGTCCTCCACAGATTGGTCCAAGTCTTTCAAAGTGCTTGAAACATCTTCATTTTTTTCGGATGAGGCTGGTTCTTGCCGACAACTCGAAAAGACAAGACTAGTAAAAATGAAACCAAGAGAGGTCAGTAAGTATCCGATCATAGCTGTTTGTACACTTCAGAAGGTTTCTTGTCCAACTCATCCCTGCCCCGAGAAAGCAGTTTACTCATCAACTCGAGCTAGCTAACTTGATTGGATGAATTCTTTGCTCTCCAGCACCGACCTTTTTATTTTCTTTGGCTCCCTTATTGCTGTCATGGGAATGGGCTTGTGGGTCGGGAGAAAAGAGGACAGTTCAGAAGATTACTTCTTAGCGGGAAGAAGTACTCGCTGGTGGGGTGTGGCCGGTTCCATTTTCGGTTCCAATGTTTCTGCAAATCACATCGTTGGAATGATGGGAGTTGGGTTTGCCGTTGGCTTTGCCCAAAGCCACTTTGAAATTACTGCCATCGCTGGTCTTTTAATGCTTTGCTACTTTTTTCTTCCGGTTTATCGAAAGCTGAATGTTTATACCCTGAGCGATTACTTGAGCAGAAGGTACGATGACCGAAGCCGGGTCAGCTACGCCTTGATCATGGTGATTATCATGGTTGTAATCCAAATGGTTCCCGGCTTCTATATTGGTTCACGCTCGATCAACATCCTCCTCCAAGGAGATACTGGAAGAAAAGCAGTAGCCGAGGCAATTACAGCACCAGATGGAAAACTTTCTGAAATTAAAATCCTTCATGGCGGTGAAGCGTATGGAACTGCACCTAAGGTTCTTATCAATAACAAGGAAGTTGATTTTCTCGAAGTGAGCCTCCTTGACGGTCAGGTTGAAAAAGTGGTTATGAATACTTCGGAGCCAGAGGCTTACCAAGGCCTCCCACTAAGCATCAGTTTTTCGGGGGGGAATTTGGAAAATCCAGCCATTTCACCCGGTGATGTGGATCCTTTTAATTACCAACTGGGCATCCTGATTATGGCTCTAATTACTGGGGCCTATGTTATTATAGGTGGCTTGAAAGCAGTCATTATCACCGATGTTATTCAGTCCGCACTTTTGCTTCTAGCCGGGCTTCTGGTCGCCTTCATCACCTTTTCACAACCCGAAATTGGCGGATGGGCCAGCTTGATGGATCGCGACCTCGGTCCGGAGGGTGTGGAACGTTTTCACCTCTACAATGCATCCAACCACCCTGCCCTGCCTTGGACAGGTGTGCTCAGTGGACTGATGGTGCTTCATTTTTACTACTGGGGAACCAACCAGTTCATTGTGCAAAGAGCCCTTTCGGCAACCACCGACAAGGAGGCAAAGATGGGGATTATCGCAGCGGGGTTCTTTAAGTTGCTCATTCCCTTCTTCTCTATTGGTACCGGTATCGCCGCTTTCTATCTTTTTAAGGATCGCAACTTGGAAGTGGCCCAGGATGCGGTGTTTATAAAACTACTCACTGAATTGATTTCTCCTCTTGGCTTTGGTTTGGTCGGACTGATTGCCGCAGGTATGATTGGGGCGATTCTTTCCAGCCTGGACTCGATGATGAACTCGGCTGCCACCATCATGACTTTTGATCTCTATAAAAAGTATCTCAATCCAGATGCAGACGATCGAAAACTGATTTCCGTCGGGCGGTTTTGGATCATTGTCTTTATAGTTTTAGCTGGATTCATAACCATTTACACAATGGATCCAAATTCCAAGGACAGCTTCTTTCTTCATGTAGCTAAACACCAGGGTAATCTGATCGCGGGCGTGGTGGTCGCATTCTTTCTTGGCATGTGTTGGAAACGAGCCACCGCGGCAGGTGGGGTCGCCGCCATCTTGGCGGGTGTCCTTTTTAGCTATTGCATACCTGTTCTTTATGCCAATCTGGCCGAAGGAAACCAAGCCCTGATCGATTTGTTTGGAAGCAAACTCAATTTCATGCACGGAGCCTTTGTCTCCGCCCTTCTTAGTGCTCAGGTTCATATCGTGATCAGCCTTCAAACTCAGCCGGACGAGGAGAAAGGCAAGCTCACATGGATTGGACTTCAAATCTTCAGTGCCAAAGAACTCTCGGTCTTCCTTAAAACCCTTCTTTTTTGCCTCGCGATCTATGCGACGCTTGCGACTTTGGTGGTCTCCGAAATAATTCCTCCGGCAATGGCCGCATTCATAGGTGCTATTTGGACCTTTTTCTGCTTTTTTCTTTCCGCATCACACAAGGCAAAAAGTGTAGGAATCGCAACTTATCGAGAGGATCGCTTTTGGGCTGGAGGCCTAGCCAGCTGCGCCATTTTCATGCTCTTCTACTTCTTCTAGGCACCCGGGAAAATTTCTTCGGCTAAATCCTCAATCGGGTAGGTCCAAATTTCCGAGAGTGTCGGGTGGTACCAGTCCGCCTTGGCCAATTGGAGCACTGTCGCCTTGAGTGATACTGCGATGGATAATGCATGAATCAGTTCACCCGCATCTTTCCCCACGCATTCCGCTCCCAGCACCACACCCGTTTTCTTTTCCGCGTGCACTTCAACATAACCATGCTTTGCTTCCATCAGGATAGATTTTCCATGGTCATCGAATGGGTAATCGGCCGAGAGAAACTCAATGCCTCTTTTTTCTAACTCCATAGGTAACAAGCCTACCGTTGCTACTTGCGGGTCGGTAAAAACGACCCCGAGTAAATGATCGTAAGAAAGGGCAGCGGGAGATTGACCCAAAGCATGGGAAGCGGCGGTTTCTCCCTGCCTAATCGCAATATGGACAATCTCATGAGGTCCGGCACAATCTCCCGCGGCATAAATATGGGGAATCGAAGTTTGCTGAAATGAATTTGTTTTGAAGTGACCACTTTTCTCGAGTTCTACCCCAAGCATCTGTAAATTCAGTTCATCCGTAACGGGTTTTCTTCCTAAGGCATGGAACAAGAATCTGGTTTTCTGCGACTTTGAGTTTCCCTGATGAAGATAATCAACCCGTATGGATTCCTGATCAATTTGTACAAGTTCCTTAATGGAGACTCCAGTGTTCACAATTATGCCTTCATCTTCAAATTTTTTCCGGACACAAACGGATGCTTTTTCAGGAAATTCACGCAAGATATATTCACTTCTTTGAAGCAGGGTAACCCGCGATCCAACTCGGCTTAGAAATTGAGCAAGTTCACAGGCTACAATGCCTCCTCCCAACACAACTACCTCCTCGGGGACTTGAGTTAGGGAGAGAACTTCGTCACTAGTCTTAAAATTTACCGCGTCCAATCCGGGTACAGGAGGCATACCAATCGTAGAACCTGTCGAAATGATAAACTTTCCGGCTTTCAATAGAGTACCATCGGTAAGTTCAAGGGTTGTCGAATCAAGGAACTTTGCTTTGGACCGGAATAAAGTAAATCTTCCATCTTCGAGCTGCTCTGTCCGGTAGTCAGCAAATTCTGCAATAATTTCCTTTTTCCTCTGTTGCATCTTTTCCATATCGGAACCTAAGTTAGCTTGATCGAAGCCAAAAGTCTCTCCTCGGTTTGCAAGGTGTAGAATTTCGGCAGAATAAAGCAATGTTTTCGAAGGCATACACCCCCTCAAAATACAAAGACCGCCAAGTTCCTTGGCATTATCAACCACTGCGACCTTAACATTTTGTTCATGAGCGGTTCTTGCCGAGGCGTAGCCAGCACTTCCACCTCCTATAACAATGAGATCAAAAATATGCTGTTTTTTCATAGTTGTCATTTGGATATTGGCTTATTCAGAGAATGGTCAGGCTAAATTTGCAAAGTAGAATAAGAGGAAAATTGGAAGGTAAAAGATTACTTTCTTGGATATAATTGAGGTTCATGACATTATTTTTGAATAACGAATTTATTTGATTAAGTTATTAATTTAGGAATGATGTAATATCTCCACATAATGATCAGACAACAAGAATACAACGAGGGTGACGAAGTTTTGCCGAGCGGAGAACTAGGAAAGGGATTTTGTATCCTTGAGAGCGGAACTCTGCAAGTAATTCGCGACAATAAAGTCTTGAGTGAAATCGACATCGTCGGATCTATCTTTGGAGAACTAAGTGAAATTCTTGGAATGAAGCGAGACGCTACCATACGAGCTAAAACTCCGGCAACCGTACGACATGTGGAAGAAAGCATTTCTGAGATCGTTTCTAAAAACCCTAAAGTTGCGATCAAACTGATACGAACCTTAGGAAGAAGGTTGTATCGGATGAATCAAATTGCAACCCGGGGAGATAACGAAAATAATATCTTCAAAAAGGCAACAGCTACCGCGGAAGACGATGATAGCAATGACCGTATTAAAATTCTGGTTGTGGACGACAAGCCAGCAATTGCCAAACAGTTGGGTGAGATGTTTGCCAAAAGCGAGTGGATGGTAGAATCTGCTACAGACGAAATTTCCGCCCTCAAGCTTTGTGAACATAGCGGATATTCCGCAATTTTAATTAGTATGGCTCTACCCGGAGAAACAGCAGTAGATTTACGTCGCAAGTTAAAAACTAATCATAATGTGCTAAACACCCCAGTAATTGGCATGATTGTGATGGGAGATGAAAATGCTCAAAAGAAAGCATTGAACTCTGGTTTTGCGGATTGCATCAGTAAACCCTTCGATCAAAACAAGACCGAAGCGTTGATGTACAAGATCATGGATTTGGATTCGTCCGCACGCTATTTTAAATTTATTGAGGATCATCTCTTTTTTAAACTCCCACCGGAGTTGTCCAACTTTGTCATTAACGACATAAAGGAGAATATGGATACTCGTATTAAAAATACCATAAATGAAGGTATCCTTAAGCTTATCATTGATGTCTCAGAATTGGAAGATGTCGGTGAAGAAGCAATTGAAGTCGTTGGTGAATTCGCAGAAAAAATTGAGGACATGAAACTTCCCATGAGAGGTGCGATCGTTGCCACAGGTGAAGATGCAGAAATGTGGAATAATCTTGATGGTTGCGAGGAATGGAGTATCTGTGAGGATTTCGAAGAAGCCAAAGAAAACTTATCTCGACCTCCAGAAGAAGATGACGAAGATTAAAGTAGTTCTTTAATCTACCGTTTTTTTCTCATTAATTTCATGGATGAGGCAGAAACAGCCCGTAATTGCTTCATTTCGATACACAATTCCTTAAGCGAAATCATGCTCGCTGAGGATGCAGAAATTTCGATCAAAGAAGACAAGTGGCAAAGAGATGAAGGCGGAGGGGGTAAAACATGGGCGGTTTCGAATGGGAAATGGATGGAAAAAGGTGGTATAAATTTTTCAGATGTACATGGTAATGAGCTTCCGAAATCGGCAACTCAAAACCGTCCCGAGTTAGTCGGTTCCAAATTTCGTGCTATGGGGGTATCAGTGGTCTTTCACCCTCATTCCCCTTTCATACCCACCGCTCATGCAAATGTCAGGTACTTTGAGGCAAACACGCCAAATGGGGAAAAAGTCTGGTGGTTTGGAGGTGGGTTTGATCTCACCCCCTATTACCCAATTCATGAGGATGTTTTATTTTGGCATCAGTGTGCTCAAAAAGCATGTGATCCTTTTGGTCAGGATTTATATCCCCAATTCAAAAAATGGTGTGATCAGTATTTCTTTCTGCCACACCGAAAAGAAACAAGAGGAGTGGGAGGAATTTTTTTTGATGACTTTTCAAGAGGTGGATTTGATTCATCCCTGGACTTTGTAAAAACGGTTGGGGAAACTTTTGGTGACGCCTATTTTACAATTGCAAAAAAAAGGAAGCATTTGACTTATTCAAAGGATCAAAAGGCATTCCAGCAATACAGACGGGCAAGGTATGTTGAGTTCAATCTTGTCTACGACCGAGGCACTCATTTTGGATTGCAATCCAAAGGTAGAACCGAATCAATTTTGATGTCCATGCCTCCGACTGCAGATTGGATATATGAATGGGTTCCCCAAAAAGGTTCGCCCGAAGAAAATCTGTACCAGAATTACCTTAAACCTCGTGATTGGTTAAATGAAAATGCTTAAATCAAAATCGGGCAGGCAAAGGTTTCAACTTGCTTTAAATGGGGAAAACTCGGGTCGCCCTCCCCTATGGGTCATGAGACAAGCCGGAAGGTATCTACCCGAGTACCGATCTCTAAAGGAAAAGTATGACTTTCTTACCATGGTTAAAACTCCCGACTTGGCGGTTGAAGTCACCCTCCAACCTCTGGCTCGATTTGATCTAGATGCTGCAATTTTATTTAGTGACATTCTGGTAATTCCGGAAGCTATGGGTCAACCTTATCATTTTCGTGAAAAAGGCGGTATTGAAATGCAGTTCGCATTGAGATCTCTCAGGGATATAGAACGACTCATTGTAACGGATGCACCAACTAAGCTAGCCTATGTGGAAGAAGCTCTTAAAATCTTAAGGGGCAAACTTGAGGGTAATAAAGCTCTTTTGGGCTTTTGTGGGTCTCCATGGACCCTTGCATGCTACATGGTAGACGGAGGTTCCTCCCATGGGTTCCCTCAAACGGTCGCGTTTGCAAAAGAGCAACCTGAGGTTTTCGGAAAATTAATGGAAAAAATCACATCCGTATTGATTGGTTATATTAAATTGCAATTTGAGGCAGGAGTGGATGCCCTACAAGTTTTTGACAGCTGGCACTCTCTATGTCCTCAAGAAAAAGCATGGGATTGGTCTTTAAAGTGGATCAAGACGATTGTAAACCAAGTGCCAAAAGAATTATCCATCATCCTTTATGCAAAAACTCCCGAGGATCGTTTTAAGCTCCTTGCCAGTACCGGCGTGGATGGATTGAGCATTGACCAGCGGCATGATTTGGCGAAAGCAAGAACAACCCTGCCAACCCCACTCACTTTACAGGGAAACTTAGCTCCGGGACTCCTGGAAACCACTCCTGAAAAAGTAGTAAATGAAACTTCTGCGTTGCTTGATAAAATGAAGGGTGATAAGGGACATATTTTAAACCTAGGCCACGGAATCCGCCCAATGGCAAAAATTGAGTGTATGGAAGCATTGGTCTCGACCAACTTGACCTATTCCCCAAACTAGTCCTTAAATGAAACTGGAAATGCCGGTTTTAATCTCTCTTTAGTGGGAAAACAAATACCGGCAACGGCCTCTTGGAAATCTTCAAAACCTTCCACTATTTCAATTTCCATTCGCACATAAAATAAGGGAAGGATGGGTTTATACGAGACTGGGATTCGAACCGCATCCTTCTCCGTCGTCACCATAATATCAGCCCCGCTATTTTTAGCTTGCTGAAACATGCGATCCAATTCTTCAGCCTCATACCTGTGATGGTCCAGAAACCTTCTGCGGAAGCGAAGTTCTCCTGACATTCGATCGATGATTTGCTCAAAACCACGGGGAGAGGCAATTCCGCAAAATACTCCCACAAAAGATTCATACAAAAAACTGAGTCCTTTTTCGATTTCTCCATTTACTTCACGAAAAAACTTTGGCTTGTGTACACATCGAATAATTTCAGCCTTGTCGTTATATTTCCGGATGGTTTCCAATAGATTTAATTCCGGGTCATTCTCGGACTTAGTGAGGAAAACATAGGATGCCCGTTTTAGATGACTGACCGGCTCGCGCAGTATCCCCCTGGGAAGTAAAGAGTGATTCCCAAATGGATTGGTTTGATCTACCAGCAGGAGATTCATTCTTCCACGAATGGATAGGTATTGAAATCCATCGTCTAAAATCAAGGCATCCGCTTTAAATCGATCGATTGCAAAACGGCCGGATTTTACCCGATCGCGTCCCGTAATTACCACAACTCCGGGTAAGTTCTTGGCCAACATAAAAGGTTCATCACCCGCTTCTTCCGAATTCATCAGAACCTCCACTCCATTACTCACCACTTTGGGTTTTTGAATGCGAGATTTAAAAAACAAATTCCTGAAATTTCGATCTTCGATATCTTGCTTACTCTTGTAACCACGACTAAGAATTGCAACTTTGAGACCACGACCAACAAGTTCCTTCGCAAACCTCTCAACAACCGGGGTTTTACCTGTTCCCCCCACGGTTAAATTCCCCACCACAAGAACGAAGCAATCAAGTGGTTTATCCTTCAGAATTAACCTCTTGCCGTATAAAAAAACTCGAGTTCGGACGATCAACGAAAAAAGATATGAAAACGGAGAAAGAAACAATCCGAATAAACGAGCTGAAATCGATAAATCACGATCATAAATCACGCCCTCGACGAAGCCTTCGAAGTTTTGATATAATTTTTTGGTCCAAGTTTGATTTTCGGATGACATCGATCTGTAATTCCTATGGAAATAGCTACTTCTTTCAATCCGAATCAGTTATTAGCTTCTTTGATCGATTGACTTTACCAACAAGAAAGCTTTGATGTCTATTTTCCCATAAATCTTGGATGCAAGTTACTTTATTAAAATCAAAACTCCATAGAGCCAGCGTCACCGCAGTGTCTCCAGATTATTCTGGAAGCCTATCCATAGATAGAGATTTAATGGATGCGGCTGGCTTTCTACATCATGAAAAAATTCTCGTTGGCAATATTACCAACGGAGAAAGATTCGAGACTTATTGCATACCTGCTCGTAGTGGATCCGGAGAGATCGCCTTAAACGGTGCAGCTGCTCATAAGGGTAAACCTGGAGACTTGGTGGTGATTCTTTCCTTCGTATCTTTGGATCCGGAAGAGGCGGCAGTTTGGGAACCTCGCCTTATTTTGGTAGGTAATAAGAATCTTTCTCACGAATTAATCCCTCTTTCTCCAACCAAATAAATATGATTGATTATAAACTGCATATCCCAGGACCGGTAAATGTCTCAAGCGGTGCTTACCAAGCTCTCAAAACTCCTGTAATGGGCCATCGAAGTCCTGACTTTGTAGATCTCTACAATAAATGCCAGCCCCTACTTCAAAAGCTTTTTCAGACTGAAGACCCGGTTTTTTTATGCACTTCAAGTGCTTGGGGTGCAATGGAGGGAGCCGTTCGTAACCTAACCAAAAAGAAAACCTTGTGTTGTACTTGCGGTGCTTTCTCAGACAAATGGATAGATGTAGTCCAGAGGTGTGACAAAGAAGTGGATGCCCTAAGTGTTGAATGGGGTAAACACATTGACCCTAACGCATTGGATGAAAAACTTTCTTCTGGGGAGTATGACCTTGTTACTCTTGTGCACAATGAAACCTCCTGTGGAATGATGAACCCTCTCGAAGACATTATGAAAGTTTTGGCAAAATATCCAGATGTCTTATCTGTGGTTGATACTGTCAGTTCATTCTCTGTTGTTCCCATACAAAAAGATTTACTTGGAATTGATGTCCTTCTGACTGGATCCCAAAAAGCTTTAGCTTTACCTCCCGGTCTTGCACTTCTTTCAGTATCGGAGCGAGCTTTCGAAAGGGCTAAGACAATCAAAGGAAGGGGTTACTACTTTGACTTCTTAGAGTTCTTAAAAAACCATGAAAAAGGAATGACTCCGAGTACTCCAGTTATCCCCCTTATCCATGGACTTCTCTATACTCTGGAGAGTATTTTCGAAGAGGGAGTCGAAAACCGTTTCCAAAGGCATGAGCAATTGAACAATCAAGTGCATCAATGGATTGATTCCAAGGGCTTTGAATTATTGCCAGAAAAGAAATTCGCATCTAAATCGCTCAGTTGTGTCAAAAACAACTTGGAAATGGATGTCGCTGGATTTGTTAAAGCTCTCAGGGAAGAGAAAAAATTAGCAATCGATGGAGGATACGGTAAAATCAAGGGAAAAACATTCAGGATTTCCAACATGGGCAACGAGGACAACCAGTCGATCGAGTTTCTTCTTAATCAGATGGATGATATAATACATCGTTTTCTTCCATCTTAATTCTTGATCTACTTCAACCATAATGAAAAAACTCGTTCTCGCTGAAAAACCTAGCGTTGCCAGAGATCTTGCCAGAGTTCTTGGTAATGTGCCTAAAAAAGAAGATTTCTTCGAGAATGAGGAATGGGTCATCGATTGTGCAGTTGGACACTTGGTGGAGTTGTTTATGCCTGACGACTTTGATAAGAAGCTCAAGGCTTGGAAACTTCCTAATTTACCTATTATACCTCCTGAATTTAAGCTAAAGCCAATAGAAAGCAACAAGAAGAAGTTTCAGCAGCTCAAAAAACAATTAAAAAGAAAAGATATTGATTTGGTTATCAATGCCTGTGACGCCGGTAGAGAAGGCGAACTCATTTTCACCTATGTCTATGAACTGGCTGGTTGCAAGCATCAGGTTAAACGCCTATGGATGCTTTCCATGACCGATCAATCCATCAAGGAAGCATTTGCCAATCTCAGGGATGGTGAAGAACTCAAACCTTTACAGGATGCGGCAAGATGCAGGTCTGAATCGGACTGGCTTGTTGGAATAAATGGAACTCGGGCCGTTACCATAAAAAGAAGTAGAGGACGATCTCGCCAAGTTTCCACTGTTGGTCGGGTTCAAACCCCCACCCTTTCCCTCATTATTTCAAGAGAACATGAAATTCGTGCCTTTGTCGCCAAAACTTTCCACAAAATTATTGCCGATTTCAAAATCAATGAAGGAACTTACTCAGGTGTTTATCAAAGGTCGGATTTTAAAAAGAATCAAAATGATAAACATGACAAAATAGATCGCATATGGAATGCGGATGAAGCCAGTTCCTTACTAAGTAGTGTTCAGTCTTCTGAACTTGCCCAAGTGAGTGAGACCAAAAAGCGTTCCCCTCAAGCAGCGAACAAACTGTATGACCTCACCTCCTTACAAAGAGATGCAAACCGCTTACATCACCTCCCTGCAAGCAGAACTCTGCAATTGGCTCAATCCCTTTACGAGAGGCATAAGGCGATCACCTATCCAAGAACGGACTCCAAGGCATTACCGGAAGATTATGGGCCCACATGCAGCGAATTACTCGGGGTTATTGCAGGATCTCTTGCCAAATATGCACAAAAAGTTTTGGACAACGGATGGGTTGATCCCAAAAATAAAAAGATTTTCAACAATAAACAAATAAGTGATCACTTTGCGATCATTCCGACCAACACCATTCCATCCAATTTGGATGCAAATGAGGCCAAAATATATCAGCTCATTACCAAAAGGTTTATCTCGGTTTTTTACCCCCCCGCCCAGTGGGATATCACTACCCGAACAAGCTTGGTTGGAGAGCACTCTTTTAAGACTGAAGGTAAAGTATTGGTAGAACCATCGTGGTTGGCAATCTATGGAAAAGATAATCAACCCAGTGACACCCTCCCTGCTTTAATTGCAGACGATGAGGATAGAGCTAAACTTTTATCCTCCGAAATTGTTAGCGATCAAACAAAACCTCCCCCCCGTTATTCTGAAGCAACTCTACTATCTGCTATGGAAAGTGCCGGGAAACTGGTAGAGGATGATGAGCTTGCCGAAGCGATGAAAGAGAAAGGCTTAGGAACTCCTGCAACTCGAGCAGCAACTATCGAGCACTTGATTAAAGAGAAATATGTCAGGAGAGAAGGGTCTCAACTTCATCCTTCTATAAAAGCTGAAGACTTGTTCCAGTTCCTTCACGCAGCAGATACCAACGTACTAACCAGCCCAGCCTTAACTGGAGAATGGGAGCACAAGCTTCGAAAAATTGAAAACAATGAAATGACTCGAGAGGAGTTCATGGAAGAAATCTCAACGCTTACCAAGGAATTCGTTTCCAAAACAACTGGTTTTACAGAAACTGCTGATAGCTTTAAAAATACCATCTTAACATCTCCAGTTGATGATCAACCCTTATTCGAGAGTCTCAATTTCTTTCAAGATATGGAAGGAGAATTTAAAATTTCCAAAAGTATTGCCGGCAGAAGGCTTGAAGTTGAAGAAGTCAGCCACCTTCTAAAGGAAAAAAGAATTGGTCCACTCGATGATTTCATCTCCAAGGCAGGAAAGCGCTTTTCCGCCATGCTTAAACTTGACGATGATTTTAAAGTTAGTTTCTTATTTGAAAATTCAGATGATCAAGGTTCAGAAGAAATAGAATTATTGAAAGACGCCCCGGTTGTTGCGCAGTGTCCAATTTGCGACAGTGAAATTAAGCAAACCGGTTTTTCCTATGTTTGTCTTAAAAATAAAAAAGTATCGGATGGCGACTGTAGTTTTCGCATTACTCGCAAGCTTTTAGATAAGGAAATACCCTTGGAAGAGTTCCAAAAACTGGTCAGTGAAAAGAAAACTGGTCTCATCAAAGGTTTTGTATCCAGACGGACAAAAAGACCTTTTGACGCAAATTTAATTTTAAAAGAGAATGGAGGAATTGGATTTGAATTCCCCCCCAGAAAGAAAAAAACTGCATAGTAAAATAATGCCCACCTATCTTTACGAGGTCCTTAACGGATCTGAGCCTACTGAAATCTTCGAGATTGACCAAGATTTCAATGATTCCCCTTTGACTTTTCACCCGATTACTAAGGAACCCGTCCGGAAAATTCTTTCCCCTTCTACGATTTCCTTAAAACATACAGATTCTTCTGAGAAAAGAATACTCTCGAATGCAAACCTTTCAAAACATGGTTTCAATAAGTATGAAAAGTCTGACGACACTGGTACATTTGACCGAACTGCTGGCAAAGAAGGCCCGCGAACTATCGGATAACCACTATTTTACTAGCAGGTAATGAAATCATCGAAGAACAACTTCAAAAAGCCAAAGTGGTTACGGGCAAAACTTCCTTCCGGTCCGGCATACAGCGAGGTTCGTGATATCGTTGACAACAACCAACTAAACACTGTTTGTCAAAGTGCTCAGTGCCCGAATATGGGAGAGTGCTGGTCTAGGGGAACGGCAACCTTAATGATTCTTGGAAATGTTTGTACCCGAGCCTGTACTTTTTGCGCGGTGCAAACTGGAAAACCAACCGAACTTGATCTTGCTGAACCTCCTCGCGTAGCCGATGCAGTTGCCAAGATGCATTTAAAGCACTGTGTTCTCACTTCGGTGGCAAGGGACGACCTCCCAGACGGTGGTGCTAAAGTTTGGGCAGCTACGATTCGAGCTGTCAGGTATCGTAATCCTAACACTGCCATAGAGGTTTTAGTCCCCGATTTCAAGGGTGACTTTGACAAACTTGACATTGTTCTTGATGCAAAACCAGATATTTTCAATCACAATCTAGAGACCGTTGAACGCCTGCAGCGACCGATCCGTAGAACTGCTAGTTACCATAGGAGCTTGGGTGTTCTTGCTCACTCCAAAAAGCGTGGATTTCGTATCAAATCAGGAATTATGCTCGGCTTGGGGGAAGAGGAAGATGAAATTCTTTTAGCTATTCGGGATTTATCTAAAGTTGGGCTTGATATTCTCACACTAGGACAATATCTCCAACCAAGTCCCGAATATGCACCCATTGATAGATGGGCGACGCCTGAAGAGTTTGCAAACTGGAAGCTGGAAGCTCATAAACTGGGCATCGAAATTGTTGAGTCTGGTCCCTTAGTGCGTTCGTCCTACCATGCTGAAGAGCAGTCCGCCCAATTTGCTAAAGACTTTAAAGTTTATGCATAAGTAAGGATTTTCACTTCTTTGGCTTGTTCACTTTCCCGATACGATAAAGGGCATTTTCAGTTCTTAAAACTAATGTATTTTCGTAAGCCATCCCACTGGCAAGAGTTCTTTCCTGCAAACTGTTTGTAGCCTGTAACACAAAACTTGGCTTTGCCTGAAAAACATAAGTGGTTCCTTCTTCGTCGGTAAGATAAATCATACCACCCGCTTGAATTAGAGAAGCCGAAGTACTTCCTGCAACCCGTTCCATCCATTTTACTTCTCCAGTCAAAGCATCTAAACAGCTAACGACACCTGCATCCGAAACCATAAACAATAAGCCATTTACAATCACTGGAGAACTATTTCGAGGAACCGCTTTTCCTGTACTCCATCGAACTTTCCTTTTGGTTACTTCACCTACTCCATCTACCGCAATGGCATAAAGAGTTGGATGATCATACCCACTGCTCACATAAATCAAACCCTTAAAGTAAATCGGTCTTGGAACCACTGAATAACCTCCACGATAATTTGATTTCCAAATTTCTCGGCCAGTTAAGTCATAAGAAAAACACCAGTCACTGGCAGGGCTAATTATTTGGAAAGAATTTCCAGCGGGAATTACCAATGGCGTACAAAAAGAAAAGTTTTTCTTAGCATTGCTGGTTCTTCTCGCTTTCCATGTAATGGACCCATCTTTTTTATTTAATGCATATAAACAAGGATCATCCGCTCCATCCGCACTAAAAAATAATAGTTCCCCAAAAGCGATAAGTGAAGAACCACTACCATGCACGGGGCTATAATTGAAGGTTTTCTTCCATACTACTTGTCCATTCTTTTCCATACAGGCAGTCCCGAGATTTCCAAAATGGAAATAGATTCGATTACCGTCGTAGAATGGAGTTGGACTAGCATAGCTGTTTTTCCGGTGGATTCTGGGAAGATTACTATATTCAAACAAAATAGATCGCCAATTTCGCTTTCCATCTTTCGGATCGATAGAGATTGCCTCCAGAAAAAGTTTGTTACTCGATGTATCAGTTCTGGCATTCGACACTATAATTTCATCTTCAGTAGAGATAGGGGAAGACCATGCCTTTCCCTCTAATTTGGTTCGCCACAAAAGATTACTACCATCTGAATCCCACACCACTGGAAGTTCCGAGCTAGCATGTCCTTGACCAGTAGCTCCACGAAATTGATTCCAATCTAATTTTCCTTGTAGGAAAATAGGATAAGAATAAACCAATAGAATCAGAAATATGAATTTCACGATTTTCACCCTATTAGGAAATTTTTTGGTTTAAAGGATTAAAACAGAATCGAAAAAGAATAGAAAGCTCTGCAAATAAGAAGGGCGTGCAAATACACGCCCTTCAAATTTGAAAGTAAGTTAATAAAACTTACATCATCCCGTGATCATGATCATGTCCGCCAGGGGCAGGCTTCTCATCCTCAGGAATATCGGTAATCATGCAATCTGTTGTCAAAAGAAGACCAGCAACTGAACCAGCATTTTGCAATGCGGTTCGAGTTACCTTAGTAGGATCAACTACTCCAGCTTTGATCAAGTCTTCATGAGTGTCAGTTGCGACATTGTAACCCACCGTGCTTTTCGATTTGAGTACTTGCTGAACAACGAGAGAACCTTCGACCCCAGCATTGTCGCAAAGCTTTCTGAGTGGAGATTCAATTGCACGACGAACTATTGAAGCACCGATGGCTTCATCCCCTTCTAAAGAAGAGGAGGCTTTATCTATTGCATTCGCTGACCGTAGCAAAGCAACACCTCCACCTGGAACAATACCTTCTTCTACTGCGGCACGGGTGGCATGAAGAGCATCTTCCACGCGAGCTTTCTTTTCTTTCATTTCAGGTTCAGTCGCTGCGCCAACATTAATAACTGCAACACCACCAGCAAGCTTAGCTAGACGTTCTTGAAGCTTTTCACGATCGTAATCGGAAGTAGTTTCTTGGATCTGACGACGAATTTGTTTTACACGTCCTTGGATATCAGAAGCTTTTCCGGAACCTTCAACGATAACGGTATTTTCTTTATCCACCGAAATGCGCTTGGCTTGACCAAGATCAGCAAGTTGCACATTCTCGAGCTTGATTCCAAGATCCTCGGTCAAGCATCGTCCACCTGTCAAGATTGCAATATCACGAAGCATTTCTTTTCGACGATCACCAAAACCAGGCGCTTTCACTGCACAAGCATTAAGAGTACCGCGTAATTTATTCACTACTAACGCTGCAAGAGCTTCACCCTCAACATCTTCGGCAATAATAAGTAGGGGCTTGCCTTGTTTTGATACAATTTGAAGGAGAGGCAATAGATCATTTAATGCAGTAATTTTTTTCTCATGAATGAGAACAAAACAATCGTCTAGTACTGACTCCATGGTGTCATTGTTGGTGCAGAAATAAGGACTCAAATATCCCTTATCGAATTGCATACCTTCAACAACTTCAAGTGTGGTTTCAATACTTTTTGCTTCTTCAACTGTGATCGTACCATCTTTACCGACTTTATCCATCGCATCTGCGATGATTTCACCGATCTCATCATCCCAGTTAGCTGAAACCGTTGCTACTTGACGAACTTCTTCACGATCTGAAACCTTTTTGCTGTCGCGAAGTAGCTTGGTCACACCAGCTTCCACTGCTTTATCGATTCCCCGTTTGAGATAAACTGGGTTTGCACCTGCTGCAACATTCTTCAAACCTTCTCGGTAAACACTTGCAGCAAGAACAGTTGCTGTAGTGGTACCATCACCTGCAAGATCGGAAGTCTTTGAAGCCACTTCACGAACCATTTGTGCACCCATATTTTCGTAGGGATCTTTCAGATCGATTTCTTTTGCAACGGTTACCCCGTCCTTAGTAACGGTTGGAGAACCGAATTTCTTGTCTATTAAAACATTTCTTCCCTTTGGTCCCAAGGTTACACTCACCGCATCTGCTAGAGTCGTTACGCCTTTAAGAACTTTTTTCCGGGCTGCTTCGTCGAATAATATTTGCTTAGCCATTTTAGTATTTTATTTATTGATTAATTGGATTACGGCGAATGTGCCTTACCCGATAACGCCGAGAATATCATCTTCACGAACGAGTTGGTATTCAACATCGTTGACCTTGACTTCGGTGCCACCGTATTTGCTGATTAGGACCTTATCTCCTTTTTTGACTAGAAAGGGGATGGCTTTGCCATCTTCATCTTTCTTACCAGTTCCAAGAGCTACGATTTCAGCTTCTTGTGGCTTTTCCTTTGCTGAGTCGGGTATAATGATCCCGCCTTTGACTTGTTCGTCTTCGTCGACTTGCTTAACCAAGACGCGATCTCCCAACGGAGTGATTTTTGGTTTGCTCATATTCCTTAATTTTTGGGTTAATTTAGATTAATAATCTGTTTGAGTAAATGGTAGGGGTAGTCAGATGATGGTTGTTATTTTTCGCTTTTATCGTTTTCGTCATCAACTACTTCAAAGTCAGCATCAACAATATCATCGTCTTTCTTAGGTTCTGATTCTTCAGTGGACTCAGATGCTTCTTCAACGGGGCCATCCTCACTTGCAGCAGGATTCGCATACTTCATAGCTTCTTTTCCAAGTTCTTCAAAATTCTTTTGCATCTTATCTTTGGCTTCATTGAGCTCCGATAATGTACTTGCTTGGTTTTCCAAAACTTTTTTAACCTCAGCCAGAAGTTCGTTGATTTTATCCTTAAGTTCTGCGGGTGCTTGGTCGTTGAGATCAGAAAGTTGCTTTTCAGATTGATAAACGATGGAGTCAAGCTCATTACGGGCGAGAATGACTTCTTTCTTTTCTTTGTCTTGCTCAGCAAATTTTTCAGCCTCTTGTTTAAGCCTCTCCACTTCCGCTTCATCCATGCTTGAAGATCCTGAAATGGTGATTTTCTGATCTTTGCCAGTGCCTTGATCTTTCGCAGAAACATTTAAAATGCCATTCGCATCGATATCAAAAGTGACATCAAT
>DEYT01000063.1:0-349 GCA_002364975.1 Opitutia bacterium UBA3151
CGGTTACACCAGTGGGTTTCTTTGCCAAGTTCAGTTCTGAATTTGAAACATGGCTTCGGCAAAGGCCTTTCCGATCTGTGCCATGGTTTTAGCACTTCCAAAATAATGATACCCGCCATTGGATTTTGCTATCCTTGCATAAGCTTCATCTTTTTCACTGATCAATTTTTTTCGGTAATTCAAGATATACTCTTTTTGCTCTTGGACCGACATTGAACCGTTGCGGTTGGGGTGATCCTTGTGCTTATTTTTTAGAAACCCGGTCATTTGCTTAACCCGTTCCTGATTGTCTTCAAGTTCCTGCAAACGCATATCCCAAAATTTGGCCGTTCTCACTGCAAATACATTA
>DEYT01000063.1:746-4374 GCA_002364975.1 Opitutia bacterium UBA3151
TATATTTCGCCAATGGTCCCCCTACCCCCATCACGCCAATGACAAACTTCATCTTCGGTGCCTGGAGATCCTTGCGTACATCTCGAATGAAATGAGCCAAACAATCGGTGTACGCATCATACCCTCCCGGCTGGCCCCGATTCGGGTAAGTCCCACTTGCCACCATATCATTCCATCCCTGAAACCAGGCAAAACCAGCAAGTTCATACCCATTCTTTTGATTGTAATCCGGATATACACGCTTGATGTCCGAGAGTACCTTTTTCACATGATCCATCATCAAACGGTAGAATTTACCGCTTTGCTCAGCCTTGTCGGCTTTAACTTCCTTGATGTCTTTTCCGCGTCGTTTGAAGTTTTCCAGTTCATTTTCATTAAAAACATAAGGTCCAGCGGAAGGAGGGCGAAAATCAGTATGAAGCGATTTCCCGCCCCATGCCGTTTTGATAATCAGAACTGGCTCTTCCAAAGCTTTCTGGATATAAATTCCAAAAGTAAATTCAGGGCCGATTTTTTCACTCATCTCGTTGGGCACCCGGCGTGAACCATAGCCAGCGGTAAGTTTGCCGAACCCTTCGCCCATATTATCACGCCCCCCGGTAAAATAGGAAATCCATACCTTCTCACAGGTAACCGGGTTCCCAGTTGCATCAACCATTTGCTTGTAAATACGCTTCGTAACCGGATCCATCTTCATGGCTTCCAGAGTGCTTAGTTTAGCATGCCCTTCCATATTGGACTGTCCGCATAAAATGAAAATTTTCAGGGGCCGGTCAGCTATTGAAACCTGAGCAAAACAAAGGAATACAAAAAAGGTACTGAGTCTTGGGATCGTTACGATTTTCATTGGTAATAAGGTTTCTTTGAAAATTTGGACTCTAACGCTCTGCTTTTAAAGGAGCATCATTTGGTTTTCTTTTTGGAAGGCTTCTTAATTTTCTCTTTTAAGATTGGTATTGGTAAACCGTCACCCGGTTGGTTCCAAAAACGATAAGGATCATCGTGGCGACGCATTTCATTTAATAGCAGAGCTTCCATTTCTTTGAGCTTATCGGTGAAATCCGGATCTCCGGCCAGGTTGACCTGTTTCTTTGTCGGCTTAACCCCGGTCTTGGCAACTACCTTAGGATCATGATGTTCCCTCATAAACTCGTGTGGGTTTTCTTTCAGGTTAAAGAGCTGGGTGTGTTTCACCCCAGTCTTAGTGACTTCGTATTGAGTCAACTTCCAGTCACCTTTCTTGACGCATCGGGAACCCGGTCGGCCTCCCCCGCAATACACTCCGTACAGGGCATCCCGAACCTTTTCCTCCTCCCCCATGAGGACAGGCTTAAAACTCTTACCCTCCGAGGTCTTGGGTGTGTCGATTTCCGCTAGATCACAGAGGGTGGCAAGTATATCGAGTAAATAAATATTCCCGTCAACCCTAGAACCCGACTTGATCCCCGGGCCTTTGACAATGAATGGAATGCGCCAGGTATGCTCGTATAAATTCTGCTTACCCTGCAAGCCATGGCGACCAATCGCCATACCATGGTCTGCGGTGTAAATAACATAGGTATTTTCCAGTTCGTCCATCGCCTCCAGTTTCCTCAGTACCCGACCGATTTGGATGTCAATGTTCTCACTGCAGGCAAACTCGCGTCCCATTTCATTGCGGATGGTACGCTCGTCCCGCTTCTTCCAAACCCCCTTCACCCCCACCTCATCACGCACCGTGGTATGGCCGTGATCAAAAGGATGCTCAGGTAACCAGTTCACTGGCAAAGGAGGTTGACCAGGATTAGCCGGAGGCAGTTTATTCGGGTCAAGGTGGTTAACAGCACCGTATTTATTAAGCAGCTCCGTCTTCCCGTCCCGCACATCATGCGGATGACTAAATCCATAATAAATCAGAAAGGGGTCGGTATCTTTGGATTTCTCCCGATCCATCAGGTAATTCATGACCTGCTCCCCATGCCAGTGACTTCCCTTTTCATCCGTTCCTCCACGACGGGTACCGTCGTGACGAACAGTGAAAAGTTTGTTGGCGGCCTCGTAACTGTTTCCATTCTTACAGGTTCGCATGGTGTCATAACCAGCCCGATTAAAAACCGCAGGTAAACTATATTGTGCCAAGTCGGGGGGCACTCTCTTGGGGTCGGTCACATGAGGGTTCATGATGCGCCCCGGTTTATCCGGAACATGCCACACCGTACGACCCGACATCACCATATGACGCGAAGGAGTACAAACTCCACCAATCCACGCTCCCATATGATGGGCTGCGTCTAGCACCATTCCCTGCTTGGCCAGGCGATCAATATTGGGTGTATCAAGTATCGATCTCGGATTATAGATCTTAAGATCCAGCGGGGACTGGTCGTCCACGATGATGAACAGGAAATTGGGCTTTTTTTCAGCGATCCCGCTTAAAAGCAGAAGCGTGCTGAGTAGCAAAGTCATTGGAATTCTCATCGTCTTATTTTTGTTATTTGGGATTCTTTTTGTTTCTCTTTCTTTTGTTAGACTCCTTTTCCTTATCCCATGAAAAATAGAACTCGTTTTTTTGGATTGGGCCGGGAGTGCTTCGGCCCTCCGTAATATATTTCCTCAGAAGCACTTCCAGTTGTTTCGCTTCGACCCTCCTCGAATTGATTCGATTATGCTTTTCTCCAAGATCATCTTTAAGGTTGTAAAGCTCTTTCGTTCCGTTTCGCAGTGCGATCAACTTCCAGTCTCCCTGGCGGATTGCCAAACCTGCAGGAGCCTGATGGACAATTGCTTCGCGAATTGGCCCCTTGTCCCCGCTTAATAATGCCGGCAATACACTTACACTGTCCTCGGCTGCATTTGGCGGTAAATCCTCGCCGAGCAGATCCGCACAGGTGGCGAACAGATCATTTAGACAAATCACTTGGTCGCTTAAGGAACCGGGCTCGATGTTTCCCGGCCAACGGGCCAAGAACGGTTCCCTATGTCCCCCTTCGTAGATACTGCTTTTGTTATCCCTCAGAGGTTCATAGCTTCTGCCAGCTGCCCCGTTGTCACCGGTTGCAATAAGGAGAGTGTTCTTGTTCTGCCGGTTTCGTTCCAGGGCATCCATGATTTGGCCCAGCATATCATCCCCTTGATAGATCCAGTCAGCATATTTGCCTTCCTTTCCCTGCATGCTGCTCTTGCCTAAGAATTTATCAGCCGGCACGATCGGACTGTGGGGCGGACACATCGGAAAATAGAGGAAGAACGGTTTGTCCACTTTGGCCCGTTCGTCAAGGTACTTCAAAGCCTTTCTGATCATCATGGGCTGATTCTCGACCCCCTTCACATGGGTAACGACCCTGTCCTGCTCAATGATTCCCCCAATGTTACGTGCATGGGTAAAGCCATAGAAATAGTCGAAGCCGAGAGCATTCGGACCATCCGTCATGCGGGCTCCGATGGGAAGCTCCTCGCTCTTGCCTTTTTTCACATCCACCCAGTTCATTCCGAGGTGCCACTTACCAATACAGGCGGTGTGGTAGCCTTGGCTCTTGAGGAAAGAGGCAACGGTCAGCCTGGTCTTTGGAATGATGGGCTTTGAATAAGTTTTCAATACACCGAACTGCCCGATGCGCGAAGGATATCTACCCGTCAATACTCCATAACG
>DEYT01000135.1 GCA_002364975.1 Opitutia bacterium UBA3151
ACCTTTGGCTTGCTGATGGTCATTTTATTGTCATCCAAGGAAAAGGTGGCTCTAACGGTGGCAGCCTACATAGGGGCAGCTTATTGGTTTACCTCCTCGACTTCCTTTGCCAACCCTGCGGGAACGATTGGCAGATCCTTTTCCAATACCTTTGCCGGAATTTCCACCCATGATATTTTACACTTTTGTGTGGCTCAAATTATAGGTGCTTTTCTCGCCCTTTTTGTTTATAAGACATTTTTCGAATCACAGAAGTGAGTGATTCATCAGACCCTGAGGGAACCGATAAAAATCCGTTCTCTGCCACTACATTTCTTAAGGATGTTTTTATGTGTTCTCTGGTGGCTTTTGGTGGCCCTGAGGCTCACCTGGGAGTCTTTCTTGAACGTCTGGTGGTGAAGAAAAATTATCTTACCGAAAAAGCACTAATGGAGTGGATGGCTCTTTGCAGCTTTCTTCCTGGTCCCACAAGCACGCAGGTAATAACCGGCATCGGACTGGAAAGGGGAGGGCGTTCCCTTGCTTTATTAACCTTGGTGGTCTGGGCACTACCCATGATTTTGCTGATGGGATGCTTATCCTTTATTCCTCAGGTATTTGGTTCTTCAAATTCCTTTCCCGTCTGGCTTGAATTTCTCGTGCCGATGGCCGCCGGATTTGTCGCATGGGCGGCTTGGCAGATTGGCCGGAAAGTAGTGACGGATAAACTCTCGGTTGCTCTTTGGGCACAGGGATTTGCGGTCGTTTTGATGAGCGGTTCTCCCTGGGGAATACCTTTGATTCTCTTGTCCGGCGGGATTCTTGGAATTGTTCTAGGTGATAGCCAAAAGTCTGAGCCGAATAATAATGTAGTCGGAAATTCTTTCCCGTGGGGAATCTTCACATTGTTTGTGGGTTTCACTTCAATTTGCTGGATCGTGATGCAGTTTTCACCTGATTCCCTGATTGTATTATTTGAACGTTTTTACCGTTATGGATATTTGGTCTTTGGTGGAGGGCAGGTGGTGGTTCCGGTGATGCAGGGTGAATTGGTGGACCAGACTGGTTTGCTTTCGGCAGAAGAATTTCTCTCAGGATTCGGTTTAGTCCAGGCCCTTCCGGGTCCGATGTTTTCCTTTGCCGCTTTCGCTGGAGGCTTGTCCGAGAATCATGGAACAATTACCAGGCAGGCATTGGGTGCTCTCCTTGGCGGGTTTGCAATTTTTCTTCCCGGCACTCTCCTTCTGTTTTGTGTTCATCCCATATGGGAGAAATTCAGGAGTTTACCATGGGTGCCCAAGGCTCTTGCCGGATTAAATGCAACGGCTGGGGGACTTATTGGAGGTGCACTGGTCGTGATTCTTTTGGGCATAGACCAAAGTATTTCAACCTATGTTTTCTTTTTGCTTACCCTGTTTGCATTGATGAGTCGCAAAATTCCCGCACCAATTCTCGTGATTTTTCTTGGAGTGTTAAGTTTGGGAATGCAGGGCGTTTAGACGAACTAAACTCATTTACTTTTTAGGTCGCAATCCCGAATGGCGATCAGCTTTTCCTCCAATTTCTCTCGGAAGGACTGGACGACAGGTTGGTATTTTAAAGTATCGGCAAGGTTAGTAAATTGTTGTGGGTCTTGTTCCATATCGAAAAGTTCGATGCCATTCCTGCCGTGTTCAAAGCCTCCTTTCAATTTAGTGGGTAGCTTTTCACCATATTGAATAAAAGCCCATTTTCTGTTTCTAAGCAAAAACCCCGTTCGCATCGGAGCCACGCAGAATGCTTCTTTACGAACTTCATAGGATGGATCATCCAGCATGGGAGAAATATCTTTCCCCTGAAGTCTGTCTTGTTTGGGCAAACCACAAAGACTGGAAAGGGTGGGGTAGAGGTCAAGTAGTTCCACAAATGAATGACATACGGCCGGTTTTTTTCCATGAACTGAAATGATTAAGGGAACCTTGGCAGATTCATCGCGCAGGCTAACCTTGGCCCAAAAGTCGTGTTCACCGAGATGAAAGCCATGATCGCTGGTGAAGATAACGATGGTATTTTCTCGATTTCCCGACTTTTCCAACGCATCCATCACTTTGCCAACCTGAGCATCGAGATAAGCGACAGAAGCATAGTATCCACCAACTGCCTTCTTTTGTTTACGAAGATCCATCTGCATGTTTTCACTGGTACAATAGTTGATTCCAGCCTGTGGAATATCATCCCAGTTGCCGGGTAACTTTTCAGGCAGAACCATTTTGGAGTACGGTTTGAATGGTTTGTAGTATTTTCGTGGTGCAACAAAGGGAACATGGGGCCTGACAAATCCGACCCCCAGCCAGAACGGTTTATCCATGGGTTTATACTTCCCGATCAATTCGACTGCTTGGGCTGCGGCTTTCCCGTCCGAATGAACCAGATCATCTCCATCTGCTTCAACCACAACAAAAGTATTACCTCCAACGACGGGACGTTTCCCGTCTGGATTTTTCTGGAGAGTTTCTCCATCGCCGGGTGCCCGCCATTCCGGTCCTTTGCAGTTGTATTTTTCATCCCAGGAGAGAGGATCATCGGCTCCGTCGCCTCCACTTTCAATTCCACCGGGTACGCCCATATGATAAATTTTGCTCACTCGTGCGGCATGATAACCGTGATTCCGAAAATGTTGAGACCATGTGCTCCGATCTCCGATCTGTGGACGAGGGCTTTTGTATCCAAGAGCACCGGTAGCATGAGGATAATATCCGGACATAAAGGATGCCCGTGAAGGGCCGCAATAGGTCCCTTGGCAGTAGGCTTGCGTGAAGCGAACCCCCTTGCTGGCAAGTTTATCAATATTAGGAGTCTCACAAATTTTATTCCCGTAACAAGACAAAGCCGTGTATGTTAAGTCGTCCGAGATGATAAAAAGGACATTATATTTTTTGGCATAGGTCAGGGTAACACCCAGGATCCAGAGAAAAGACAGAGCCAAATATTTCATAATAAGACAACATGGATGGTAGGGAAGTAGGCGGGCAAGCAGATTATAAAGTCTTATCTTGTTTTCTTTGGAGCGGGTTCGTGATAGTAAAGAAGTATGTCGAGTCATTCTTCCATCATTACGGTGCAGCAGCACATCATGCGTGAACAAAAACGCTTTCCCGGGGCTTCCGGGGAATTTTCCTTCCTGTTATCGGGAATTACTCTTGCGACGAAAATGATTCAGGCTCAGGTTCGTCGTGCGGGATTAACAGATGTGCTTGGAGAATATGGGGATATTAATGTACAGGGTGAAATTCAGCAAAAACTGGATGTGATTTCAAATGAGGCTCTTGTGCATTGTTTAAGTTCTCGGGAAAGTATTGGCGTTTTAGCCTCCGAGGAAAATGAAAACCCAATGATTGTTCATGAGGGTTCGGATGAAGCCAAATACGCTGTGGTTTTTGATCCCTTGGACGGCTCATCTAATATTGATGTCAATGTAAGTGTAGGCACCACTTTTTCGATCCTGAGAAAGCCAGATGACGCATCTGGTGAAAACCCGGAGTCCTGGGTTCTTCAGCCAGGAAGCAAACAGATCGCAGCTGGCTATGTGGTATATGGATCTTCCACCATCCTGGTTTACAGCGCCGGTCATGGAGTTCATGGCTTCACTTTGGATCCAGCAATCGGAGCGTATGTACTGAGTCATGAGAATATGACCATGCCGGAACAGGGAAAATATTACTCGGTAAATGAGGCATATCGGGATGGATTCCCATCCCGTTACGGGGAATATATTGATCGCCTTCGTTCCGGAGTTTTGGGAGTGAATTATTCATCCCGGTATATTGGTTCTATGGTTGCCGACTTTCATCGTACTTTATTGAAGGGAGGCGTATTTCTGTATCCACCCACCAAGGATAATGCTGAAGGTAAGCTTCGCCTGCTTTATGAAGCGAATCCGGTGGCT
>DEYT01000085.1:0-6585 GCA_002364975.1 Opitutia bacterium UBA3151
GGAATCGAACCCGCGTCCCGCAATCTTTCCGATTTGGCGTCTACGTGTGTAGTTCTCTTATTAATTTTAGCTTAAAGAAGGAAGGAACACCTTTTAAACCGAGCTTATCTTCAACCATTTAGCCTCCGATAGACAAGCAAACGCTCCGAGGTTTTACCTGCTTTTTAACGCCCCGACCACCCAGCAGGTGTCAGTGGACTGTCGACGTGCAGACTTATGCTGCAAGCGCTTCGAGCTCAGGCTCAAAGCTAACGATATTATTTTCGCCATTTAATGGTTTGAAGCATTTTTTACGAGGCCAAGCGTCATCCTCGACACGCGACCGAATTTTCCACATTGCAGTCGAATCCGGAACACCCCCATCAAAATTTCAAAGATCAAGACTTAGAAAATACTTCATGGTTAAGTTTCCGTCAAGCGACGCTCCAAATTTATTTTTGATTGTCGTTGAGGAAAACTGGGAGGGTATGCATTATAGCCTCACACAGTTCATGAGCACTCCGTCTTCAAAATCTTCCCCTTCAACCCCAGTGAATAAACGATACTTTAATCGTGAGTTGAGCTGGCTTGCGTTTAATGAAAGGGTTTTAGATCAAGCGTTTTCTCTTAAATATCCTTTGTTGGAAAGAACTCGTTTTCTTTCATTTGTGAGTTCCAACCTAGATCAATTCTATGAGATTCGGGTTGCGGGCTTGATGCAAAAAGTGGATGCCGGAATCACCCGTCGGAGCCTTGACGGTAGTCTACCTACCAGTTTGTTAGATGAGGTCAGAAGACGGGCCCATGCCATGTCGCAGCGAGAATATCAATGTTGGCGGGAGCAATTGCAGCCTGAATTGGCCAAGGAAGGAATTACCTTCAAGCACATTGAAAAGCTTTCGAAGGAGGAGTTTGTCTGGCTGAGGGCCTATTTTAGAAGAGAAGTTTATCCAGTATTGACACCCTTGGCGATTGATCCGACACATCCGTTTCCACTGATTGCCAATAAGTCTTTGAATCTACTTGTTTCCCTTCGTAATCGCCGTAGGAAAAAAGAAAAGCCTCTGATGGCGATCGTCCCGGTTCCAAGAATTTTGCCCAGGTTGGTCAAAATTGAAAAAAAAGGCGGAAAAGGGGATAGTTTTATTTTTCTGAGTGAGGTGGTACGTTATTTTGTGGCTGATTTATTTCCTGGTCATGAAGCAGTGGGTGCATGGTCTTTTCGCATTACCCGCAACAGTCACCTCTATGTGGATGAGGAAGAAATTGAAAATCTTTTGCTTTCCATTGAGGAAGAATTGCATAACCGAAGGAAGGGAGCGGCGGTTAGGCTCGAAATTGATGACGAAGTAGATGATGAAGTGTTGGAGAATCTTCTCACTGCAATTAATTTACAGGTCGAGGATGTTGTTAGAATAAAAGGGCCAATCAATTTGTATCGTTTGATGAAATTACCAGACATGGTGGATCGGCCGGATTTGAAGTTTGAATCCTTTGAAGCGCGAGTTCCCACTGCATTGAGTATGAGGAAAAATATTTTTTCCGAATTGAATAAACGAGATTATTTACTGCATCATCCTTATGATTCCTTTGCTCCAATTGTTGATTTTTTGAGGGCTGCCGCTGATGATCCAGATGTGTTTGCGATTAAATTGACCATTTATCGTACCAGCGGGGATTCTCCTGTGGTACAGGCTTTAATGGACGCCGCACGCAATGGAAAGCAAGTTACCGCATTAGTGGAATTGAAAGCTCGTTTTGATGAAGAGGCGAATGTGCAGTGGTCCAGAAGGATGGAGGAAGTAGGAGTCCATGTTGTGTACGGATTAGCTGGATTAAAAACCCATTGCAAATGCTGCCTGGTTGTAAGGAGAGAAAAAAATAAGCTTCGAAGATACGCACATTTAGGTACTGGGAATTATAATCCAAGTACCGCTAAAACCTACACCGACTACAGCCTTTTTACCTCTAAAGTCGGCTTTACTTCTGATTTAGCAAATCTATTCAATACATTGACAGGATACACTCGGAAACCAAATTTTCGAAAAATCCTGGTTGCACCCTATTCATTTCACTCCGAAGTAATTCGTTTAATCGGTGTGGAAATCAAAGCAGCCAAAGCAGGAAAAAATACCCTGATTTTGATCAAAGTGAATAGTTTGATTGATCCAGAATGTATCGATGAGCTTTACAAAGCATCACAGGCGGGTGTTCGGGTAGAGCTTATTGTTCGCGGAATTTGCGGTTTAGTACCTGGAGTGAAAGGGCTCAGTGAAAATATCCGGGTGAAAAGCTTATTGGGCCGTTTTCTCGAACATAGTCGAATTTTTCATTTTCAAAATGCTCCCGCGGGAAATCGAACTTATTTGGGCAGTCCAGACTGGATGCCCCGAAATTTCTTTCGGAGGATTGAAGTTGCTTTTCCCATTGAACAGAAAGAGGAAGAAGAAAAAATCCTGCATACCATGCAGGGATTTTTACAAGATAATGAGTTTGCTGCTGAATTAAAAAGTACGGGAAAGTACAACTCTTCTCCGAAGCGTAGGAAATTATTTTCAGTTCAAGAACACTTGATAGCTGAAACTAAAGAGCAAATTGCGAAGCAAGTGGAATCTTCCTTACGAAGATCCTCTGGAAAAGCCAATGATCAGGGCGAAGGAAACCAAAAAAATCCCTAACGCGATTACCGGGTCCCTTGACAAGCAAAGCAATATGCCGGTAATGCAAAGAATGGGTGCAAGCGGGCGTTTCCAATCAAATTTCATTTCTTTATTCTTACTGTACCCGAAAAGGAATTTCCAGTACTGAATCAAGTCTTCCGCCAGGTGGTGGCCCAAAAACTCCACCTCTTTGGGCGACTTCCATAACTAATCGGTCAAGGGTGATATTACCGGATGACTTTGAAATTCTTGGCGAAATCACGGCACCACTTGGGGAAATTCGAAAACTCAAGCGTGCTTCACCCCCCGTACCCAAGGAGGAATTGACGAGTAATTTTCGCCAGATTCCCTCCAGTTTTGCCTTTACCCGAGCCAAGTACTGATTGATCGCACCCGGCGAAACCGTTGGCGTTGAATTTTCAGGAGATGAAATCTTAATTTTTGGAAGACTAAAATCTTGTGGATTTAATTTTATCGGTTGAATGTTTCGGACTGGTGGGCGAGGCTTGGGAGGGTAGGGCAACTTTTGGGTTTTTCGAAACTGTTCAATAGACATCGACTTTGGCTGAGGTTTCGGCTGTGGTTTTGGTTCTGGTTTCGGCAAAACTTTGGGTTTTGGCTTTGTGGTCTTTGGTGTCGGTTTAGTAGTTGGCTTGAGTTTGGGTGCAATTTTATCAGGTAGAGGTTTTTCAATTATTTTCTTGGGCGTTTGAGGTATCAGGGGCGGTTGAGGTGTTTTAGGAAAAGTAGGAGGTTTGGGCATAGGAGTTGGAGTTGTGGATGCCAGTTCGAAAACATGAATTTCTTCAGGTTCATTTTCACAACTTGGAAAAAAACTCATGATAAAAAGACCAGCACCCAAGAATAAATGCCCAAGTAAGCAAATCCTGAACACTCGATTCTCTCTATTGTTTAATCCCAACATTTATACACCCCATGAATTTGTCCACCTCTATCAACATATACCACTGTTGGTAAATATGAAAGTAAATCGTTTAAGATGCAAGGTTATCGATGAACCGTACAATGGTATCGTGGTAATTTTTACCCCCAACTTGTTCGAGGTTATTATGGGTAGCTTCTTTTATTTCAAGAAATTCTTTGGGTTCAGGAAGTTGATGGTGCAGTCTCATCCCATGACGGATGGGCACGACTTCATCCCATTCACCATGAATAATGAGGGATGGACAAGTAATTGATTTTGTATGCTCCAAATTATTGAAATAGTCCCAAGGAAGGAGGGGGATTTCAGAAACCGTGCGAAAAGCTGAAGTAAAAGGAGTTTCCAAAATGATCGCAGCGGCCTTCTGTTTGGAAGCAATATAACAGGAAGGTCCAGTGCCCAGTGATCTTCCCCATATCAAAATTCTTTCCGGGGCCCGACCTAGCTCGTTCAAGAGATATTGGTAGACTACATCCATGGATTCATAACAACTTTCTTCCGATGGGGTTCCGGTACTTAGTCCATACCCCGGATAATCATAAGCAATAAACTCCCAATCCTGATTCTTCCATTTTTCGAAAAATGATTCCAGCCGGCCAAGGTCCTCCGCATTGCCATGACTGTAAAGAATGGAAATTTTTGGATTTTCCAAATTTCCATGTTGGGCAAGGGCAATCTTATTGCCTGAAGGAGTCTGGAGAAGTTTGATACTCTCCGACTTTTCGTAAGTGGGTGAAGGGGCAGGAAACATCACTCTGCTTGCATATGCCCAAGCAAGAAAAATAAAAAATAGATATAAGCATACCGTAAAACCTAATATGCGACCCCATGGGATGTTCATAATTTCCTGCATTAAAGTTACACTTAACTTCTCTGATTGATTATAGAATCGCAAGAAAGTAAAGATTCTGATAGGGGTTGCATATGAAAATTTGTTGTATTGGTGCCGGTTATGTGGGGGGACCTACGATGGCGATGATTGCACGGAAGTGTCCGGATATTCAGGTAACGGTAGTAGATTTAAATGAGCGTCGTATTTCTGATTGGAATTCTTCGAACTTACCCATTTATGAACCTGGATTACAAGAGGTTGTAAACTCGGCCCGAAATAAAAATTTATTTTTCACAACCGATATCGATTCTAATTTAAAGGAAGCAGATATTATTTTTATCAGTGTTAATACTCCAACCAAAGATTACGGTTCAGGCTCTGGACAGGCTGCCGATTTAAGATTTATTGAGGCATGTGCCCGTAGGATTGCAGATGTTGGTGGTGGAAATAAGATTGTGGTTGAAAAGTCTACGGTTCCTGTTCGAACCGCACAGATGGTTAATGAAATCTTAAGTGGAGCAGGGAATGGGTTTAAGTACCAAGTTGTGTCAAATCCTGAGTTTCTAGCCGAAGGCACTGCTATGAGTGATTTGGAGAATCCAGATCGTGTACTTATAGGAGGAGAAATTTCGGATTCTGGAAAAGAAGCGGTCAAGAAGGTAGTTGATATATATGCTCATTGGGTAGACCGGGATCGAATCATCACTACCAATCTCTGGTCTTCGGAGTTATCAAAGTTGACTGCGAATGCATTTCTTGCACAACGGATATCCAGTATTAATGCCATATCCGCACTTTGCGAAGCAACAGAAGCAGATGTAGACGAAGTTGCCCGAGCCATTGGAACCGATTCACGAATTGGCTCTAAGTTTTTGAAAAGTTCGATTGGCTTTGGCGGTTCCTGCTTTCAAAAAGATATTCTTAATCTGACTTATCTCTGTAGGCATTTTGGATTACCAGAAGTTGCAGAGTATTGGGAGCAGGTGATTACCATGAACGAATATCAAAAGGAAAGATTCGTTCAGCGTTTATTGGATGCGATGTTTAATACCATATCCGGGAAGCGAATTGCGATTCTCGGCTTCGCTTTCAAAAAGGATACTAATGATGCCAGAGAATCACCTGCCATTTCAATTTGTAAGAGATTGCTCGAGGAAAAAGGAAACCTTAATCTTTATGACCCTCAAGTTTCTAAAGAATCCGTGTTACAAATTCTTGGATTGCAGGAATCAGATGTTGGAGAGAATCTTAAGTTTTTTGATTCTGCACAAGAGGCTTGTTTGGGTACCCATGCGATTGCGATTTTAACCGAGTGGGATGAATTTAAAGAATTGGATTATCAAGAGATTTGGAATGGTATGCATCGCCCTGCCCATATTTTTGACGGTAGAAACCTGCTGGACCTAAAAAAGCTCAAAGAAATTGGATTTCGAGCTTTTGGGATTGGTAAAATTTAGACTGCAGGCTTTCGGGTGGGGCGTGCCATCTTCAGCATCGCTTTGTCTAGTACACCGTTCAAAAATTTCCTAGAGTCTTCGGATGAGAAATCCCTACTAATTTCCAAGGTTTCATCGATGATCACAACCGGTGGTACATCAAGACGATATTTGAGTTCGAAGAGGGCAACCCTAAGCATGGCGAGTTCGACCTTTGCAATTCTTGAGAATTCCCAATTTTCCACAAGTTCACCAATGATGGAGTCCAAGATTTCACTCTTTTCCAATACTCCAGCAATCAATTCAACTGCATAGGAAAAATATTCTTGGTCTTGTTCCAAGCGCAGAAAATATTCATCCAAATCACTTTCTAAATTTTCGGGTGGATTCATTTCCCATTGGAAAATAAAACGGAAGGCGGCGCAGCGATTTTGACGCCTCTGGCTCCACTTGGGATTAACTACGAGATCGTTGTCCATTTTCCTTTTAAGTTGGCCATTTGAAGAGCAGATTGAGCAAATTCTCGACCACGATCAATGGATCCGGAAATTCTTTCTTCTGCGGTTTGCCGGTCATCGGTTACGATGATTCCGTTAATGATTGGAGTATTGTGTTTGATCATCAAGGATTGAATGGCATTGCCTGCTGATTCAGCAACTAGATGGTGGTGTGAGGTACTTCCCTTGATCACCACTCCAAGGCCAAGGAGACAAGAAAAGGATTTATTTTCTAACA
>DEYT01000085.1:6972-31649 GCA_002364975.1 Opitutia bacterium UBA3151
AGTTCCATCGGCTTTCCGTTCTCTTCAATTACTTCAACTACTCTTGAAAGCAGTGAATCAACCAAGCCTTGGTTAAACTGAGCCGCAACAACCCCAAGCCTAAAGTTGCTAGGTTCAATAGGAGAAAAGGGTGGCTTTTCCAAGCTCATTGATCGGGAAGTAACACTCTATCTGTGATTTCCAAGCCGTACCCTTCGAGCCCAACAACTTTTCGGTGATCGCGTGAGAGAAGTTTTAGCTTTTTCAGTCCGAGGGCAACAAGGATTTGGGCCCCAATTCCGTAATCCCGAAAGTCCATTTTGGGCTGATTGAGCGGAGGGGATTTTGAATCATAATCTTGCGAGCTTTTAGGATCTGCTCTTCTAGGTTCCATATACAAAAGTGCACCCTTACCTTCATCTGAGAGAGCTTTTAGGGTTTGATGTATGGTATTAAGCTGTCCTTTTTTTTCAATAAGTCCGAGTGAATCAACCAAAATATTCGCAGTTTGCACCCGAACCAAAACCGAAGAATCATCTGCAGGATTTCCAATTGTTAGCGCATAGTGGATGCGTTTATCTAAAATACTTCGAAAGGCATGGAGGCGGAAATCTCCAAATTCTGTGGCAAAAGATGACTCGGAAATTTTCTCAATCAATTGATCACGCTGATGTCGATATTCAATAAGGGATGCGATGGAAATCAGTTTTAGTCCCCACTTTTTTTTGAGTTCTAAAAGGTCAGGAAGTCTTGCCATGGTACCATCCTCTTTCAGGATTTCACAAATTATACCACTGGGATGTAGACCAGATAGGGATGCTAGGTCGATGGCGGCTTCAGTATGTCCCGCTCTCTCGAGAACACCACCTGGGCGAGCACGCAGGGGAAAAACATGACCCGGTTGCACGAGTTCCTCCGGATTGGCGGATGGATTCGCTAATATTTGGATAGTAGAAGCCCTGTCGAAAGCACTAATGCCCGTGGTAATTCCCTCCGCAGCATCAACTGAAACTGTAAAGTCAGTCCTCTGTGCTTCACGGTTATGGGGAACCATGCTCGAAATTCCAAGGCGGGACAATTGGTTACTGAGCAAAGGGACACAAATTAACCCCCTTGCGTGAACGATCATATGATTGATTGCCTCGGGGGTCACTTTGGAAGCGGCCATGATCAAGTCTCCCTCATTTTCACGGGACTCATCATCGGTAACAATCACCATCTTGCCCATGGCGATGTCTTGGATGGCATCTGAAACGGAGTCGAAGCTATTCATGAATTGGAGAAGAGGGTAGATACATTCTCCTTAACATATCGGACTGCGAAAGTTCTCACAATGTAAAATCCTGAAAATAGATTTTATCTTCCCTTGCTATCGAGAAGTTTTTCAAATTGTTCTTCTGAAAGAATTTCGATGCCTAAAGACTCGGCTTTTGCAAGTTTTGACCCTGCACCCGGACCAGCCAGTAAATAACTTGTTTTCTTACTTACGCTAGATGAGACTTTTCCACCGCATGCTTCTATCTTTGCACTAGCTTCATCACGTGTATACCTGACTAGGCTACCAGTAAGCACAAAAGTTTTATCTTGTAAAAAAAGGGCTTGATTACTCAATGATACCTCAGTCTGTAATCCAAATTCTACAAGTTTTTCAATTTCGGACCGGCTTACCTCTGAATTAAAAAAAGAAAAGATACTCTGAGCCATGATATCCCCAATCCCGTCTATGGCGATAAGCTCCTCCAATGAAGAAGAGGAAATTTTTTCCAGGCTATAAAAGTTGCGAGCCAAATCTTTAGCGGCTGCAGAACCAACATGTTTGATGCCTAGCCCGCTCAATAGTCTCCATAAATCCTGCTTTTTACTGATTTCAAGAGCTTCAAGTAAGTTACGAGCTGACTTTTCAGCAAATCCTTCCAGGGAAAGAAGTTGCTCCATTGTCAATTGATAGAGATCAGAAATCTTAGAGACTATTTTTTTATCCACTAATTGCTTTATTACGGATTCGCCTAGGTTTTCGATATCCATACACCCCCGGGAGGCAAAATACTCCAATCTCGCCATAATTTGATTTGTGCATTCGAGAGATGGGCAACGCCATGCGGCTTCTCCATCCACTCGTATTAATTGAGCACCACATGCTGGGCAATGATTCGGAAAATTGAACGGAGTAGAATCGGTTTTTCTTTTTTCAAAGATAACCTCTATGACTTGAGGAATAATTTCACCCGCTTTTTCAACCATTACATGGTCGCCGATTCGAATATCCTTTCGTGCGATCTCATCTGCATTGTGAAGGCTGGCACGAGACACAATAGTTCCGGCAAGTTGTACGGGTTGTAGGCAGGCAACGGGAGTAATGGTTCCAGTTCGGCCTACTTGAAAGATAATATCTTCAAGAAGAGTTTCTTGTCTTTCTGATTCAAATTTGTATGCAATCGCCCAACGGGGTGCTTTGGATGTTGCACCGGCCCGTGCTTGCATTTCAAGTGAATCAAGCTTGATGACCGCACCATCTGTAGGATAAGCGTACTGATGACGAAGTTGATCAAGCTCGAGAATCGATTCCCAAGCTTCATCCGCATTGGATACGGATTTAAGAAATTCCACAATCGGTGCTCCCCAATTTTTTAAAGCCTGATGAAAAGAGGATTGTTTACTGAAATAAGTATTAGGCTCACAGGCACCTAGTCCATAAAGAACAATCTCAAGCTTTCTTTTTTTAGATTCTTTTGGATCCAGTAATTTAACGGTTCCAGCGGCCAGGTTTCTCGGGTTTGCATAAAGAGAAAGCTCGAGCCTTTCTCTTTCTTCATTGATACGGCAAAATTCTTGATGACTCATGAAGATTTCACCTCGAATCTCAATCAATGGTGGTGGATGAAATGAACTTAAATCAGTGGGTAAATTTTCAATGTGATACAGGTTTTGGGTAACGATATCCCCCTCAACTCCATTACCTCGAGTGGTTGCCAAGGAGAGCTTTCCATCGATGTAAGTTAGGGAGATTGCGACTCCGTCAATTTTGGGCTCTACTACATAGGGCAGGGTGGCACAATCAAAGATCTTTCTTAGTCGTTGATCAAATTCAAAGAATTCCTCTTTGTCGTAGGTGTTGTCCAAGCTTAGCATAGGTGCCCGATGCTTGTGGGACTGGAAAGAATCAAGACGGTCGTCTCCAACATGAATCGGAGTATCGCTTTCTTCCCTATCCGATTCTTGATCTAAAAGGCCAAGCGGATCAATTTCTTGCTCTAGGGCGTCCAGTTCCTTTTTGAGTAAGTCATAAGCTTGGTCGGATATGCTTGGGTTGGATAATCTGTAGTAACTTTCGTCGTGCCTACGAACGATTTTCTTAAGTTCTCTTAATCTCTCAAGAGATTCGCTCTCCTCTTTTTTCATGACAAGGCTTCGCAGGCTTTATTCATTCTTTGCAAGGCTTCATGTAGTAATTGATTACTACATCCGAGATTAAGCCTGAGAAATCCAGGTGCCCCAAAATCCTTACCATCTGACAATCCAACCCCATTTTCTTCGAAATACTTATGTGGATTATCTACGGGAAGTTCCCGGGCGTCTATCCAGAGCAGATATGTGGCTTGGGGAGAGTATGGGACCAGAAAAGGCATGCGAGATAATCCATTACAGGCGTCATCTCTATTTTGCGTTAAGTATTTAAGTAGTTCTTGCCTCCAAGGTTCACCATGACGATAAGCAGCTTCTGCTAATGCAAACCCCATTGCAGGAGGTTCAGGAACTATACCTTGACAGGCTTGCTTAAATTTAACTCTTAGTTGGGGTTCTGAGATAATCGCGAAAGAACAACCAAAACCAGGAAGGTTAAAAGTTTTACTCGGGGCCATTAGGGTAATACAGCGCTTAGCGAGTTCCGGAGAAATGCTTGCTATGGGGAAATGTTTTGATTCTGAATCCAGAATTAAATCACAATGAATCTCATCCGAACAAAGGTATAATTTTCTGGAAACAATCCACTCCGAGAATCGATAAAGCTCTGCCTCTGTATATGCGGTTCCCACTGGGTTATGGGGATGGCACAACATAAATAGATCTCCGGGTGAAGTATCAAGCTTTCCAAGGGCATCGAAATCGAAGCTGAAACGATGATTCTCAAGCTTCATAGGGATTTCTTTAGAAGAAAGACCAAAATTTCCGGGAGCAGAAAGAAAGGGCGGATAAATTGGGATTTGGGTAAAAACTTGGGACGAATCCATTTTCAAAGCCCGGCAACATACATTCAAACCGCAAGCCACGCTTGGTAACCAAACAATCCAGCTCTTTTGAATTTGCCAATCGTATAAATCTTTAGATCTCTGCAGGAGAATATCGACTAAAGTAATCGGGGTATGGCAGTACCCAAAGTTACCAAACTCAGCTGCTTTTACCGCAGCACTTACTACCTCAGGTGGAGATTTGAAATCCATATCGGCCACCCATAACGGGATAATGTCTGATCCGTCGTATTTTCCCCACTTCAAGCTGTGGGTGTTGCGGCGGTCAGGAATGCTTTCGAATAATTCTCTATTCAAGTTTCTTCACCCACCATCTTCTCTGGAAACTAACTTATTGCCAGGAATAAAGATACTTCAGACCAATGAAATCAATTTCATTTTCCGTGGTATGGGAGTATTCGAAGGCCAAACCATGAACATCATCAATCCACCAAGTAAATCCAAGATCAAAGCAAAAGTCTGTAGATCCAAAATTAGTCCACGATCCCAACAACTTGCCGCCAAGAGACAAAGAGAGTTCATCGGTAAATATAAGCTCGGTACCACCACGAAACGACCAAGTTAAACCATCTTCCGTCAAGCGGGCTTTGGCTTTGTCTTTCAGGTAGCCGATACCTGCTCCCAAAAATGGACGAAGCATACCACCTCCTATGCCGAGGTCATCAAGCCTACCTATGTAATCAATCCCAAGATTCCACGAGGTGTCATCCTGAACACCCATTTCAATATTTGCGTAGTCCAAATAGATTTCAAAATCTGCAAAGTCAGATGCTAAGGAATTTATAGAAAGACTTAATTCGTCCCCTTCGATATCAACTCCATTCTTTCCTCCATCGAGCATAGAATATCCAAAACCATAGTAATACTCTCCCAACCTAGATTTACTATGAACAATAGTTGAGCAAACAGAAAACATCAAAAATATTGAGCAAATAAGTTTCATATCAACACACAAAGAATAATTCGGATGTGAGTCAATGCGTAAGGAAGGGATAAAATTAAGATGTTCTAGATTTTTCCTAGATTTCCAATTCTTGAAAGCGTTTATTTTGAACTGTGGTTAAAAATAGGATGGTAGCAGTCAAAATAAAAAAAGCAGAAACCACTGATATACCTGTAAAACCAAGTGGTTTTACCAGAAAGTAACCTAAGAAAGGTGCACTTGACCCTCTTAATCCAGTCAAAAACATGTGGACCCCCATATAGTCCGATTCCCTTCCTGTAGGGGCAATTTTTGTAACCCACAAATTCCATGCAATGTTTGCTCCTCCAGTTCCAAATCCGGCAAGAGCGGTCCCGATACTTAACCCCAAAAAACTGGAAGAGTTAAAATAAACTAAGATTGCAGATAACATGACTAGGTTAAGAGCAATTCGAAATTGCATGAAGTGAATCCGATCAAATAATTTCCCGCATACCAAAGCCCCAATCACTTTGAAAACTAAAAAGTTAGAAACTGCTATCAAGGCGATTTCTTCATTTTTCAGGTCTAATCCATTGGGGTTGGCAAGATATTCGATCCGAAGTGGAAAAGTCATGATGACTCCAAATCCAAGGATCATCCAAGCAATCAAAATTCGAAAAAACAGACGATCCTCGAAAGGGATAAAGAATATATTTCGTAAAAGATCTAGGCGGTTGACCATTTCAGAAACACTGGGAGACTTGGGCATACAAAAATGAAGGAAGGAGCAGAATAAAGCTGCAAATGCCATGGTCCAGAGTGCGATTCTATGATCAGCGAATTCCAGATCCAGATATCTACCTAAAAAATAGGAGGAAAGCATCCCACCCAGAGTGCTGAGAACTAAGTTTAATGAAAACCGAAACCCCCTCTCTTTTTTTAAATAAAACTCGGAGTAAATACTAATCATTAAACTTGGAACCTGAGATAGGCAGATTTGTGCCATCAAAAGTGAAAGGGAAAAAAAGAGAATTTGATCGATATAAGAAGCTAAAAAAATAAAAAAAGCACAGGTAGCCATTAAAATTCCACATTTTATCGAATTTGGAGTCTGTGATTTACCCCATAAGCCCATCAAAAAGGGAGATAAAATGAGACCCGCTGAGGACCCTGCTGCCAGAATTGCCTTACAGTAGTTAGGAGCGTTAAAGAAGCGAATCGCAATTAAGATAACAAAAATGGTAAATCCTGCTTCCAAGATACCCGCAAAAAAACCACGTGGAGTATCTACCTTAAATAAGGATTTCGGAACTGGGTTTATCACCAATTTCAGTATAATTTTTTATCCTGAACCTTCTCAATCTCAATTCGAGCAGAATTTGCTTTCAAAAGATTTTTCAGCGGCTTCATCCCCAATCAAGATAATCTCACCATTCTCGGAGAATTGATGATCTGGTGAGGGCGTGATGATCGTTCCCTGATCGCCTTTAATCGCCACCAGACTACAACCTGTCTTTTCGGTTATCTTGGAATCTCTCAATTGTACCCCCACTAAAGATTCGGGAGTTTTTTGGCTAAAGATATCAAGTCCCTCAGTGACCATTAAAATCTCAGCCCGGTTCAGAAGGTTGAAAATGGTGTTTGCTCCCATGTGGTCTTGGGACATTACAAAGTCGGCTCCCGCACGATGTAAAGGCTCCACATTTCGATGGAGGAAAGCACGGGTGATTATCTGAATGTCGGGTCTTAATTTACGACAGTAAATCGTTAAATATATATTCGACTCGTCATTATGGCTAGTAATAATAACAGCGGGGGCATTTTTGAATCCTGCTCGGTCTAAAACCGCTTTTTCGGCTGCATCTCCATGGATTGAATTTTTTACCATTCCACATTTTTTTTCATCCGATTCAATGACCCGATAAGGAATATTCATCGATTCTAATGTTTTAGCCGTTTCTCTCCCAACTCGACCTGCTCCAATAATAATTACTGCTGAACCATTCTGAGAGAACCCGCTAAAAGATTGGTCATAATCTTTAAAGTTTTGCTCCCGTCCGGCAAGTAAAAGAACGGTGTGATTATTCAGTAAAGCAGTTGCTTCGGGAAGTTGAAAATGTCCGCGTTCCCACATGCCAACTACATTGACCCCAAACTCATCCCTGAGATTGGTATCCTTCAATTCTTTTCCTACAAGTGGGGTTCCATGAATGGTAGCTTCTGCAATTTGAACTTCATCAAAGGAACCAATAAGATGAGTATTATTGTCGGTACAACTTATTCGTCGAGCAAGAAAACTTCCCATTTGTTTAGCGGAGCGGATAACATGTGAGGCACCGGCCAGGCTAAGGATTTCCTCGGAAGTGGCCCGGTTGCAGGTACTTACTACCGTGAGGTTTGGTGCAGCGTCACGTGCACGGAAGGCAATATTGACATTACGGATGTCGTCATCTGTAGCTACCACCATCGCAGCTTGCTCAATGGCAGCATAATCAAAGGTTTCTGCTTCGTCTAAATTTCCAAGCATAACCGGGATATTCATGTCATGAAGCTCCAAGGCCTGCTTTAGGTTTTCTACGATTAAAACGAATGGGTATCCAAAATGGGTTAATTTGTCCATGAGTGCATGACTAATGGAGTCATAGTGCGTAAGGATAACGTGTTTCTCTTCAGTGGGTTCGTATTTGCGGGCAACCCTGGATCCGGTTTGGTATTCCATAAACGGCTTGTAAAGGAACTCCATAAAAACGAAGGGAAGAACGATGAACAAGTAAAAGACTCCGGTAAACATAACGAGCATTGAGAAGAGTCTTCCACTACTTCCGGTAAAGGTAATATCACCATAACCAAGGGTCGACATAGTGGTAAGAACCCAGTAGAAAGCTTCAACCCATGGAATGTACTCGACCCCTCTTTCCTCCGACATCAAGTGCTTGAAGATATTCATATAAACCACAACAAAAAACACCAAAATGGATGCGAAACGGAAAAAACTAAATATGTTTTTTTGTTTTCTCTTTTGTTGAAAAGAGGAGGGAATCGACTTGATTACTTCTTTCACTAATTTTCTATTACTTTCGTAAGTGGAAAATCGATCATATGCGAGTTCAATTATTGATTAGGTACCCACAAGTTAAAAAATGCTTCGGATTCAAATTGATGAATGTGGATGCATTGTTGAGACTCGGTTTATGAAAATCGACAGGGCAGTTTTTATATTTCTCGTATTGCATACGGGATTTCTAGCAGCTAAAACCCAAGTGGATTCAAGATTACAATTTCACCAGGTTCCAAACTCTTTATCAACCACTGCAATCGTTGAGGATTGGCCTCGTTTTAATGGAGCAAAAGATGATGCATGCTCAGCTGAAACCAATCTAGATTTGAGTTGGTCTAAGAATGGACCAACTCTGTTGTGGGAAGTAGAAAAAGGGGATGGTTACTCGTCGCCTGCAGTTAAAAATGGAATTTTGGTTTTGTTTCACCGTCTGGAAGGTAAGGAGACGATTGAAGGGCGAGATGCAGAGAATGGTAACCTTCTTTGGACCTATTCCTATCCTGTTGATTATAGGGACAGGTATGGATACTTAAACGGACCAAGAGCGAGTCCGGTTATTCAGGGAAATCTTGTCTATGCCCTAGGAGTCACAGCTTGGTTAACCTGCCTGGAATTTAAGACGGGCAAAGTTGTTTGGAAAAGGAACCTAAGGAAAGAGTTTGGCATCCCTCAAAACTTTTTTGGTAAGGGTTCGAATCCATTGGCAGTAGGTGATTGCCTGGTTATTAATATTGGAGGATCCAATAACCGATCGGTGATTGGGTTAGATTTTAAATCAGGACAGACAAAATGGGTAACTCTCGATGAGTGGGGGGCTAGTTATTCCTCTCCTCGAATTGCCAAGATCCATAATCGGGAAGTAATTCTTGTTTTTGCAGGAGGTGAAAGCCGTCCACCCAATGGTGGATTAATCGTTATCGATCCAAGAGATGGAAAAAAACTATCGCGCTTCCCGTGGCGATCCAAGAGTTATGAATCCGTGAATGCAGTCCCCCCAGTTCCTTTGGGTAACAACCGGGTATATCTTTCGGAATGTTATGAGAAGGGATCGGTTGTTTTATCGTTTGATCCCAATTTTAACGCATCGATATTATGGGAAAATTCAGACCTTAATATTCACTGGATGACGCCAGTTACCTCCGGTACCCTTCTCTATGGAATTTCAGGGAGACACCAAAGGGGAGCCCAGCTTTTTTGTATTGATCATGGCAAGGGAGAATTACTTTGGCGGGAGCCGGTGTCTTGGACTCATCAAATGGACGGAAGAACTCTACAACTTCAACTTTTCAGGGGGTCTATTCTAAAAGTTGGGACTACCGGAGAAGATTTTATTGGTCTATCCGAGTTGGGTTCTTTAGTGAGTATGAAATTGAGCTCGAAAGGATGGAAACTCGAGGCCCAAACACAGCTTTTTTTCTCTTCTGGTACTTGGACCTTACCTGCTCTGAGTCGAGGCATGCTTTATATCATGCAAAATGAAGTTGATCGAATTACAGGGAAGGGTTCGCGGTTGCTTTGTTATGATTTACGGAAAAAGTAAGTCCCGATGATAGTCGAGGTTCAACCGCTTGCTGGCTTTGATCGATTACTCACTTATGAGGTCTCTGAAAAGATTTCTTCACAATTAAAGGTTGGATGCTTGGTGCAAATTCCACTGGGCAGAAGGCGAGTTTTAGGCGTGGTATTTTCATTGGATTCAAAGGAAACGATTGATCCTGAGAAATTACGTTTTTTGGGTGGACTTATTCAACCTGAGCCAGTTTTGAGCTTGGATTTAATTCGGTTATCCAAGTGGATCTGTAATTATTATTCCTGTTCGATGGAGTCGGTACTTGCAGCGATGATACCTGCAGTCGTACGAGAAGGAAAAAAAGCGAAGAATGAAAAATGGATTCAACTACATCCCCAAAATAAAAAAGGAGATGACTTGAAAAGTGCTCCCAAACAGCAAGAGCTTTTTTACAAACTTAAGGAAATTGGAAAACCAATCCGTAAAACTAAACTGATTAACGAATTGGGTTTTGGCCTAAATACGATTAAAGGGCTGATCACAAAAGGGTTGGTTCATGAAGTTTTTGAAATTGTTCAAAGGGAAGCATATGATGATGAATTAGACGACGATGTTGTAGAATCTAAATGGGAATTAACTCCTGAACAAAAGGAAGCATCTCGTCAATTAGAGGATCTTTTGCAGAAAAAAAAGTTTGGGGTTCAATTACTGCATGGAGTAACTGGCTCTGGAAAAACCGAGGTTTATTTTGAAGCAATGGAGGTGGCTCTGGATCAAGGAGGCGGGGTTTTATTTTTAGTGCCAGAAGTTTCCCTTGCTCCACAGACGGTGGCAAGATTAAGGGCCCGTTTTTCAAAGAGAAATGAAAAGGTTGAGGTTTGGCATAGTCATCTTTCCGGTGGGGAAAGACTGGATGCTTGGCGAAACCTAACAACTGGAAAATCAAGAATCGTAGTGGGTGCAAGATCTGCGGTTTTTGCCCCTATACCCTCTCTTCGTTTGATTGTGGTCGATGAGGAGCATGAACTCGCTTACAAGCAGGAAGATACGCCACGATACCATGGCCGTGACTTGGCAGTTTACAGGGCTATGCTCAATGAGGCGTGTTGTATCCTTGGTTCTGCTACTCCAAGCTTGGAAACATTTCGAAATGTAGAGCGAAATAAGTATGGGTTGAGTCAGTTGAGTAAAAGAATTGATGGCAGGCAGCTTCCACTGATGCATATTGTAGATATGAGATTAGATGCAAGGCGGGGTAAGGGGGGTTCTGTGCTTTCTCAGACATTGGTAGAATCAATGCGTGAAAGGTTTGAAAAAAAGGAACAAACCATTCTATTTCTAAACCGAAGGGGTTTTAACACCACGATGCTCTGCACAGATTGTGGATTTGTGGAGGAGTGCAAGGATTGTAGCATTGCCCTGACTTTTCATCGAACCGATGGGTATCTTCGATGTCACTTGTGCGGTTTTCGCAAGGTTGCTCCCAGAGTTTGTGCATCCTGTAAATCAATTGAAATTCGTAAGAAAGGTCATGGAACTCAAAGAATCGAAGATTTGGTAAGTGAGCTTATGCCAAGGTCTTCCAGGGTCGTTCGGGTAGATGCGGATATGATGACAAAGAAAAATTTATTTCGAGAGACATTACGAGATTTTAGGCTGGGTAAGATTGATGTTTTAGTTGGTACTCAAATGATTGCCAAGGGCTTGGATTTCCCGAATGTAACTCTTGTCGGAGTCATAGACGCAGATTTACCCTTAAGAATGGAAGACTTTCGTGCATCGGAGAGGGCTTTTCAACTTTTGGTTCAAGTAGCGGGAAGAGCAGGTCGGGGTGATCGAGCCGGAGAAGTTTATGTTCAAACTTATGCTCCTCACTCCTCCTCGATACAATTTTCTAGAAAACCGGATGTTTATGGATTCCTGGAAGAGGAAATGGAGATGAGGAAGGAGTTAGAGTATCCACCATTTCGGCATCTGATTCGGCATATCTTCAGGGGGCGTAGCCTGGAAAAAACTGAATTCTACTCGAATCAATGGAGGAAAAAGCTGGAAGCAGAACCAGTACCTGGCTTAGAGGTAAAAGGTCCAGCTTTGGCTCCAATTGAGAAGATCAAGGGATATTATCGTTTCCACCTTTTTTATCTTACTGCATCCGTATCCAGTTGCTTAAAGCAACTAAAAAAAAGAAGGGAAGATTTTCCTCTTGATCCAGAAATTCATGATATTCTAGATGTTGACGCTCACCAGATGAGCTAGACGATTATCTTACTGATTAAAAGGGCTGTTTATACCGAAATGGGTACGTATGCCCTTAGAGTTATTCCGAACTAATAGGATTCCGGAACCAGCAGGGATCAAAGCATCATTGAAAGGTGCATTTCCAGAACCTAACTTTTTCCAACCCCCGGAATGAATAAATACCTTGGGTGCACTAACATATCCAGCACCTGCATCCGTAATTAATATTGAAACGACCTTTTGAGTGGATGGATCAACTTTAGCAACTCCCGTAGCTCCGGTACCACCACCACCAAGAAAAGAAACAAAGGCATCCGAACTATATCCAAGGCCGCCCGAACCTGTGGACCAAGTTGCATTGCCATTATCAATAAAGTCACAATTACCACTTTTTCCAACTAGCTCAAAGCTGTCAGAATCCAAAACTTGAATATCAAAGAATCCATTGGCAGCAGATTGAATAACAAAGGGAATTGCACCTTGTGACACCAGTGCTCCATCCTCATCAACTTGTTGCTTGAGTTCATTTGTCTTATAGCCTTCAACCCCTTCGATAAAAATCATAAATCCATCTTTTAGACCATGATTCGAAGAAGTGACTACAAGGTTTCCAGTTGTTGGATTAGACATGTTTGAAATTGTACCACTTGACATGGAAATATCCTGTTGTGTGAGTGACCCACCAATGCCGGTTCCAAATCGGGCGGTTGCACTTGCAACCGTTGTGACCGTACGATTTTTTCCGTCATTCCAGTAGGTACTCCAGACATTGTCCGTTAGTATTTTGACATTATCAGCAATTTCTTGAGAGCTATTTGCCAGCCACTTTTCCGTTTCGTTTTCATCGGAAGTGATGGTGCTTGCGGAAATTAAATCTGAAAGCATGATATCGACCCCATAAGGATTACTAAGAAGTTTTCTTTCCAAGTAACCCGGTAAGTTTCCAAAGGTATCATTGGTCGTTGCACTTCCAGAAAAAACGAGTTCGAGGGGAGATGGATTTCTGCGGGCAAGGATAAAAGCCTGATCAGGATCAATGATTAAGCTATCAGCAGAATCACTTTTGTCCGCGTCTTCATCTGAACGCCAGATATTTCCATCATGGTAGAAAAAACAGAAGTCACTCGTTGTTCCGTTTTGCTCAGCAAAAGATTTTAAAAAATAGATACGATCCGCAGAACTTTGGTTGCCTTCGGATAACATAACTTCCTCACTTGTATGCCCAAATAAAGATCCAAGAGTCCATGCCTCATAGATTTCAACTAACTGATTAGGTAAAAAGATTTGAGAAAGGTTAAGGTTTAAAGGGTTGTCCACAAGGATACTGGAGCCGTCATTTGCTTGTATCTTGAAAAAATTACCAGTGTAGGCAGAGTTTTTTTCAGCAAGCCTAATAAAATGGGTCCCTCCTTCAATTGAGATTTGGGGAATGGTGTCATAGCCGAGACCGCTATCCTTGATTGTTAAAGCCGTGATTTCCCCGATATTTGAATCCACAGTTGCCTCGATGGAAGCTTTTCTGAAATCGGATGCAGTACTTGTTCCAGAAGTTGGAAGATCAATAAAAACCTCAGGTGTTGAGAAATAATTACTACCTGAATAATCAATATTTACCCTGGCAAGGGTTCCATTTGCCTCAATCTCCACACTCCCACGTGCTTGTTTGGTAGAGAGCATACCAATTTTAAAGGGAGGTTGCATTTCATCCGGGTCAAGTAAGTTTGGGACTTCATAAAAAGAAATATTATTGTCAGCTATCTCTTTGACCTGTCCACGAAAAACTGCTTCACCCTTCAGACTGGAAGAAGTTACCAAAAAAAAGGGCCTTTCAGGGGTGCCTGAATCTAAATTGACTGATATTGCTCCTTTTAGCTCACTGATCTCACCGGTTGCAGAGAACAGCTTCTGTTTACAAATTATAAAAAATTGCAAGATTGAAAGAGACAATAGAACCCAGATTTTCATCATTTACCTACTAATACTATGCTATTGAAAGGGATCAAAAGCAAAGGGAATTTTTCTACAAACCCCTTCTTTTTTGGTAATTTGTAAAGATTACAGATTTAAGAAACGGATTTCGAGTCAAGTTTCACTAATCTTTTTATAGTAATGTTATCTATTGTTCTAGTTGCTACCATTAATCTTCAATTTGAAATTCATCAATATTATCAAATGTAAAAATTTTATTCGGGAAAAATGAATATAGCACTCCTGAAAGCTTTTTCGCAATTTCTTCAGTAGAAACAAAAAAGGCACCAAGTGGTGCCTTTTAAGGAAAATAAATTTTGTAAATTATTTTTTTGCGAGTTCAGCACCAGCTCTTTTCCAACCAGAGATTCCAGCTGAGAGGTGTTTAACATTTTTGTAGCCAAGCTTCGCAGCTTCATCGGCACCTCTTTTGTATGCACCACAAGAAGAACTTCCACAATAGGCAACAACCAAAGTATTTTTATCTTTTGGTAGTAACTTAGAAAGTTTATTTTTTGAACTTGAGAAGTGAATTGCAGTCGGGATGTGACCGTTTTCAAAGGACTTTGCACCGTTTACATCAATAACAGCGACTTTCCCGTCCGCAATGGCTTTCTGGAGGTCTTTAATACTGATATCTTCATATTCCCCGGCATAAGAAGTTGCAGCCAGGACAAAGAATGAAATTATAGAAACAATTTTTTTCATGGGTATATAATAATAAGAGTTAAAAGTTTAATACTTGCATTTACTGCGATTTATGCAAACCAAATGAAATAAATTTTAATAAATTTTGGATTCAACAGGTTAAATTCTAAATCAGGGAATTGAAATTCTAAGCCGTAAAAACTTTCTCTCGCCAGAGCTAATTGGTGATGTGGTCACAACAGTTACGCGTTCCATATTTTCGCCAAGTTCTACGATACTCTCTTCGATCAAATCAGAATTATTCCAAGTTTGTAGATCCGTACTACTCTCCACATGATATTCGAATGCTTCCCCAGTAGATTGAAGGGGTGTTTTGTACCGAACGAAAGTAATGCGCTGTTTATTGTCAGGTAGGACAACCTGTTGTGGTAAGTGATGCCTTCTGTCTGATCCCAGGGAATCCGTACCGATTGCTCGCTCGAAGAGGTTACTGTATCCATCTCCATCAGAATCCGAGTAGTCCTCATTAAAAACTTTTTTTGCTTTCTCCGTAGCATCAAAGTCAGAGAGGGAAGGATTCAAAATCTTATATCTTTGGGTGAATCTTTCCAGGATTCCATCATACCTCACATCCGATTTTCGAAACTCCTTCCATGCTGCCTTGGTTGGAGCAACGATATTTATGCTCTTGGTAACTATTTCAGAAACCAAGTAGTAAGTTGATTCGGGAATTACAAAGCTCAAATTTACTAATCCAGGAGACTTAGGAATGATCAAATTTCCATCATGTATACTTATAATACTGGAATTTGAACTGGTTATGATGAAGGGTTTTCCGTTGTCTGTGGAAACTCCTTGCAGCACGAGTGGGCGATGACCTACTGGAATTTCAGTTAGATTTCCATCCATTTCAAGATTCTTGAAAATGATTTTAGGTCTTTGTTTTGATGAGACTTCGAATTCAATATCGACAGGGGGAGCTGGGTTAACATATGCACTACCGGATTGAGCAGCGGTGATAACAACTGTACCTGCAACTCCATCTAGAGAAACCAGTCCTTTCGAATCGACTGAAGCATGTCCTGATTTTACTTGATACCTAACAGGAAGATGGAATACCGGATGATTGATGCCAGTAGAAGTGGCTAGTGCAGAAAGATAAAAAGGTGGATCATCTCGGACTTTAACCGAGACTGGCGGAAATGAGATCGTCTGGTCGTCTTTCACGACTGGTGGAATTATGTGCAGGGTATGCGATTTGGGTGCTGCAGGATGGTAGCGTGTATCCCCCATTTGAATGGCACTGATGGTTACTGTACCCACTCCAACAACAGAAAGCATGTTTCCAGTAACCGCGGCGATGCTTGGATTGCTTGAAACAAAACTCACTGGTAGTCCAGATGTAGAGTAGGCCTGCAGTTCAAAAGCTAAATCGCCAAAAGCCTTGTCTGGAAGTTTGTATTTGGTTTGGTTCATTTCTTGGTAAGTTACCAAGCCGCCCCAAATGATTTCTTGATCCCCGCCAAAGGAAGGAGGGTTTACGGAATATGGATGAGAAGGAAGTAGTTTCTCATCTAATCCCCATTTATGAGCTAAATAGCCCTCAACTTTTTCACGGGTGACCGCATTTAACTCCTTGTCAAAAACCAGAACCTCTGCAATTTCACCGACAAAATTATTACCGACGCTATTGAAATCTTGAGCACCTTGATTAAAGGCATCGGTTCCAGCAATAGAACCATTCACCCAGAGGGACTGGGCGTTTGGCAAAACTCTCAAAGTGCTAATACTCCATTCAGTGGAAGGGGATTCGGAAAGAATTTGAACATTTCCAGATGCATGCTCTAGGGAAACGAATCCATCTTGGCTAGTAGTTGCTAGATCCCCACCCAAAATGTTGGAGCTTCCGGTTGCATTTTGTTTATGAACTAAGAAAATGAAGGAAGGTTGAGCAACCGGGTCCTGAAGTAAGAAGCTTAAATTCGAATCAAATATGACAGTGGGCTTAGCATTTAGAGCGGCTGGAGTCCATTTGGGCATATTCAAAATATTTCCTTGGATGGGATTATTATTGTTTCCTGATTTGTCTGCCCATAAACTGATGCGGTTCTGCCCGATAAAATCGTTCTTTTGGTCAGGCTGAGAGTCGGCATTTATATCGGTTGCATCAAACCAGAGTTTTAGTCCGGGAGTTGAATCAGCAAACAAATTGCCAAAGTTTACTTGGAAAGTCTGATTCTGGTCAGGTGCAGCCTCGAATTTTTCATTTCCGTCTTGCTTGGCAACAATCGTAACTTCTCCTGCTCCTTGAACATAGACATAATTTCCACTTATTGTAGCAACTGAAGGGTTGGAAGAAAGGAAGTAAACTGGAAGATCTGAACTGGTGCTTGCAGAAAGGGTGAAAGGGAAATCCCCCACAGAATGATCCTTAATCGGATCAAGAGTTATTGTTTGGGGCACCTTATAAACAGAAAGGTAATTATCGACCTCAATGGATGCTTCAAAATTTTCGTTTCCAATTTGAGAAGCCGTTATTTTCGTTTGGCCAGCACCCATAATCTCGATGCGAGTAAAATCGCCAAATCCAGATCCATAGATTTCTTCGATGTCGCTCATTTGCAGGGCTATCCCATAAATCCTTAAATCATCAACTGTTCCTAAAAATGAATTAGAGTCGTCTCCCAAAGTCATACTGGAAAACCTGGAAGCGGTCTGTGATCCCGTAAAGTAGTTTCCTGTGGATTGCTCAATAAGTTGGGCATCTTTGAACAGGCTAAAAGTACCATTTTCATCTTCATAAGTAACCGTGAGGTAACTCCAGTTGCTATCTTCAAGTACTTCGCTTGTTGAAGTAATTACCAATTCTTCCGTGGTGCCATCCGGGTAATAGTAGAATTGAAGGCTACCGTTGGTATCCGCTTTTACCCATTTAAAGACCTTCATCGAATTCACATTATTCTTGGCTAGAATTGTGCTCGAAGTTCCTTGGGTCCCATTTGGTTTTACCCAGAGACTGATTGAGAAATTAGAGTCAAAACTGACGCTTCCAAAATCAACTTTTCCAGAACTTGGGGAACCGAGTTGTAAAGCATTTCCAAAACGACCTGGAACCCAGACTTTATTAGTTCCTGTTGAATCAAGATTAATAAGGCTACCATTGTAGGCGTCGATTTCATCCTTGGCACCGCTGTAGAGAGTCTCATCGAACTTCCAATAAGAGGTAAGCTGATGTTTTTGGGTTTCTAAAATTTTGGCGATTGCAGGATCTTCCACCACATAGTTGAGAGGGAGATTGGTTAGGTTACCATCGATACCCACGGAGTATCCTGTCAAATTGATAAATGGAGTGATAGCGGAGACAAGAGTTAAATCTTGATCAAAAACAATTTGCTGTTGACTCTTTTCGGAAATAATTAGGCTACCAGGTTGATATGCAAAGAGGTAATTTTCCGAAGTTCCACCAGATGCTACGATCGGATAAGTTCCCAATGGACTAGGCGAAGAAAGGTTTCCATCCGGGACGGGTGGAAGGATCGAAATATTAAAATCTGCAGCATTATCATTCTCAGCGATTCCGCTAATAGTGTAAGTAAAGAGGGGGTTGGTTTCTATCGGCTTTCTGAATTGATCGTCGACTTTGACTAAGACCTCTTTAGACATGACCTGATATCTTAGAATCAGAGATTCGGCAGGTAGCCAGTTTTCATTTCCAGATTGAGATGCGAGAATACTTGAGAAGCCAGTTTGTTTAACAGTTACTATAGAACCATTGAGATCAATGGACTCGTTGCCTTCTAAAATGGTAAGAGTTACCGGAAGACCAGAAGTTGCAGTTACATTTATATCCACCGGGGTTGACCCGTAGGTCAAAGAGATGATCTCATCGTTCTGTATAATACTTTGCCTCCCTTTATTTAATTTAAATTCTAATGTTTTGGAATCGCTTCCAGAAAAGTTGGAGGCGGTGATAGTGACAGGAAAAACCGCTGGTGTTGCATTTGCCTCACCGAAAATTAATCCTGAAAGTGGATCTATTTCGAGCCCGCTTGGCAAGCCACTGGCATTAAATTCTGTAGGGCCTTTAATAGATTCGACGGCATAAGAAAACTCTTCCCCGTAATAGGCGATGAGGGGAGGGTCTGCAAAATTATACACTTCTTGTCTTTGGGCTGCGGTTAGGGCTTGATCAAAAATCCTTAAATCATCAATCAAACCCTCAAAACTCTCACTGATTCCACTTCTACCGCCGATGTATAGGCTAGCAGATCCAGTTAGGTTTCCATTGGTGTTGGTAGGGGTGGAAATTTCAAGGTTGTTTTTATAAAGCTTAAGTTTTTTGCCATCCCAACTTAGAATAATGTGAAACCATTCATCTGAAGGCATGGCAATGGATTCGGTTCTTTTGAGGACTCCACCAACTTGGACTTGTCCCCAGAAGAATCCGTCCGATAACTTGATGGAGAAACGGCCAGACTCGAGAATGTCCGCATTCAAATCTTCTGATTTGAGCCATAGGCAAACGCTAAACGGACCCTTGATGTTAAAAGTGGCTTCGTCCTGCTCTAATTTTATAGTTTGATTTCCGTCGAACCTAATTCCAGTTCCATTCTTAGCTACCTCTGAATGATCAAAAGAGTCGGGTATGGATTGGTTGCTTTCATCATAAAAATATCCATGATTTTCCACCCCAGAGTCGTCTCGGATAATGGATCCATTTAACTCATTGAAGGTCCAATAGACTACGGGATTTTTAGGAATCAGAACCTCAGGTATATTATCAAATTCAGGTGGGAAATCTTGGTATGGATGATATCCAAAATCTCCTTCTTTGTTTCCATATAATTGGTAAATTTCTGAATTAGTTAGGCCCCGTGAGTAGATTCGAAAGTCATCCATTTTTTGAGCAAAAGTACCATACCCTCCAAAAAGATTACCGATAGATTCAATATTAAGCAGAATGCCCTTATTGAATGAGTCTTCGAGCACTCCATTAACGAAAAAATTCATGCTTGATACACTGCTGCGAATAACGAGATGATGCCAGCCTGGAGCATCATCAAATTCATAAGTGGTATCCGAAAAAGAACTACCATCATATAGCATCAAGCTTTTAGGGCTGATATTAAAAGCAACATAGGGCTCAAGATACTCATTAAAAAGAGCATGAAAGTCATCCGCACCAGTGGTCGGCAATGGAGCATAGAACCAAGTTGATAGAGTCCAAATCTTACTATTTACCGAAAAGCTGTTTCCTTCAGGTAAGAGAATCCTTGAGTTGTTCAAATCCGGAAAGAATTCAATACCAGATCCAAATTGACCATCGGTATCCAAGGAAGCATCGACCGCTTGGGCATCTCTTAATTCTGAGGAATAGTCCTGTATGGTAGAACCATCTGATTCATTAAAAGGATAATACAATACCAGACCGTCACGAATGGTATATCCAGTTTGAGCAAGATCGCCGACGACCCCCCATTTATGAGCTAGGTATCCTTCAATCTTTTCTTTTTCACTATCCCGTAAATTTTGATCGAAGACCATAATTTCAGCAATTTCTCCAATTAACTGTCCGAATCCAGTTTGAGGATCTAAGCCAAGTGTAATTCTTTGGAGGACATTATTCTCGCTTTTGTAAATTCCCATCCGGTTTCCTGGCTTTGCGTCCAGCGTCCAACCACTAAGTCCATCGGTTGCTCCCATGGCAACCCCAGTTCCCTGTGCGACCATGAACACATGAACATTTCCGTAGGTCAGGTTTAAACTGCCCACATTATAACTTTGCCCGGATTGGAAGCGTACACCCGGTAAAGCTCCAATTACCTTGGTCGCATAGGAAGGGGTTTGAAGGGCAACCGTTTGAATTGCATTTTTATTTTCTTTTGATTTGTCGATCCAAAGGGGGAGGGAAACCCCATCTGAATTTTGATCCGGCAAATTATCCCCATCCACATCCATAGCGTCCAACCAAAGTACTAGACCATCCATGGTATCCTGTGTGAATCTAGTATCAATTGCTTTGAAGGATTCAATGGTTGGAGCCCAAGTCTCTCCACCAAGATTTTGTGCGTATGCTCTGTAAAAATAAGTTTTATTTAATGTAAGCCCGGTTGCAATTTCTTGATGTATACCTAATCCCACCACACCACTGGAATTAACTTCAGCAACATAATCCCATGATGAGTTATTATCTGGATCCACTAAGGTCGAGTTTTCATCAATCGCTTCATCTCCCCAGAAAAGTTTTACGATGGGAGGATCTCCACCAATAGTTTTGAGTTGATTGATCGTGGTTATTCCACCAAATGGAGACTGTTCCGAGTGAGGATGGGAATCTGGTAAAATTTCGTCAGACAGATTCCATTTGTGAGCCAAGTATCCTTCAAGTTGTACCTGCTCTGATTGATTTAAAATTCGATCAAAAATAATTACCTCTGCAATTTCACAGGAAGACATTTGTTCGTTGGTTTTGTAGCCTCCGAATTGAAGTTGCCCGGGGTCAAAGTTATTATTTCCAGAACCTCTACTGCTTGAAACCAGAGATTCTCCATCTCTCCAGAAGGAGGCTTGTGGATTGTTTTTCTTATCGATTACTCCGAGGTGGATATGCCAATCAGAGTCCAGAGGCCCAGCAGTTGAAATCCAGCCTTGAGCATACCAACGCCCGGTTAGGGCACCTTGAAATCCAAAAGCAAAATCACGGGTTCTCGAGGAAATGATCCGTTGGTTACGAGCTCCAGTATAACGAGCAATTGAAACCATAGTGTAGCCAGTATCAGTTAGATGAACAAAGTCATGGGTAGTCCAAATCAAATCATCACCATCAAAGCTGATTACAGGTTTACCTTTTAGAGCGGAATCAAAATATCTGGGGTTACCTGATGTGTATCCCATGTCCCGACCATTTCCTGATAGATCCATCCAATTGGTAATGGTATCTCCGTTGGACAAATTTGAGCCGGTATCGTTTGCCGAATACCAAGCTTGCATCCCAGAAAAAGTGTCGGGTTTAAAGGTTAAATCAATAGTTTCTTGGGATTGCAGTAGATCTCCACCGATGGAGAGGACTTCCATCTGCATAACTGCCTGATCGGGAAGAACACTAGAAGGTCGAAGGGTTGCAATACTAGGTTTCTCAATGGCAATGAAATCAAGAAAACCCTGGTTTCTAAAGTCTCCTTCATAGATTTCAGTAACCTCTCCCAGACCAAGGCCCCGGTCATAAATTCGAACCTCGTCAATTTCTCCCTTATAGAAGCCATAATAATTTGGGAACGGAGAGGTTCCTTCCATTTTACCAACTCTAGGCTTTTCACTTTGACCAGAAATCGAGGAGCTAGACTTCAACAAAATAGGCCCATCCTCAAGTACACCATCTAAGTAAAGGTTGAACGATTTAGGAGATTCGCCAAAACTTACCGCAAGATGGTGCCATTCTTCTCCAGTAATCTGGTAGTTGCTAGTAACCTCAGCGATTTCACCGCCCTCACTAACCCTTGCCTTTATAACACCCTGCTCCATCCCTATGGAAAATCCCGATGCCATGGTTCCTTCATCGTAAATTATTTGATTTTCATATCCAGCTGTCACTGCACTGGATATATCATCATTAGCGATGTTAGTTATTTCTTCTGCATTCAATGCTTTATTGTAGAACCTAAGGTCATCAATTCGGCCATTGAAGTAGTCATCCTCTACTAAATTTGTTCCACCCAACAGCCATGGGTCGGTAGCCAAGAAATGAATCGCTTCTCCGGAAGGCAATGTTTCCTCTCCAGTTTCGACGCCATCGAGGTAAAGCTTCATCCGAGAAGAATTGTAGTCGACAACGATTCCAACATGAGTCCATACCGATTCGTTGATCGGCTGATTGGCCACAACCTCTGCAGTATTTGAATAGTTGGAATGTTGAAAACTTGGGTAATAATTTCCGTCCAAGCTAAGGCCGATGGAATCTCTTTTTAAGATACTGGTAAAGTTCTCCGTGACAAAAAGATCACTTTGTTGTGCATCATTTGGCTTAACGGTCGTGAGGATTGTAGGTCCGGCGGAAATGGATGGAGTTGAAAACTTAAGTTCCTGAGTGGAACCCCCAGTTTTCTCTCCGTGAATGAGAGCGATCTTATAATATCCGGGAATCAAATTGACGCTGGTGTTCTCAAAGTTTGCAGTGGTATCAAGAATTTTTTCTTGTCCTTGAGATCCACTGAGTTCAAACACTCCATTTTGGTCACGATCCAACCAGAGAGTGCCACGGTCATCATTACCCAATACTTCCCAACTATAATTCCCCGCAACTTTAGCTTGGAAGGAGCCGCTAAACAAAACTAAATAGTTATTGGTACCGACTCCTACTCCTGCAGCGGTAAAATCACCGTCGTTTTCGAAATCAAGCCCACGTGAATCGGGACCATCCGTAAGAAAAGAACTGCCCGAAAAAGGTAATTTATAAAGAGAAGATAGGTTGGTAAAATATGAATCGCTCATGGAAACTTGATAACCATGCATTCGAAGTTGTCCCTGGGTATATAAACCTGGGCTAGCTGCGGAGGGATTGATCCAGAGAGAAATGGAGTAGGACGAGCGATGCAAATCGTTTAAAGGACCCTCAGATTTGATGTTCACATAATCATTATTACCATCGAGCGAAATAGCTTGACCAAACTGACCCGTTATCCAGTTTGCCCCTTCTTCCAAGGTTGAATTTAACTGGTTGGTAGAAATATCGACCAGGGTCGTGCCGGAGGAACCATCAGATGGGAAATAGGCAACCAAATGCTCATGGGCAACGACAGCGGGTCCAGAATAAAATTCGGAGGTTGGTTTGATCCAAGCTGAAAAAGTCCTACCGTCAAATGTTGAATTGAGATAGCCTTTATTTGCTAAATCCAAGTCAATCGATTCGGACCAACCGTCTAAGGCAATTCCGTTTCCTTGCAATGATTGCGTGCGATTACCTTCAGTATTAGAGCCTTGAAGCTCAGCGGTATAAAGAGGATATACGGAATCATAAACTAGAGAACCATTTGATTCATCCATCCTCCAGTATGCTAATAAGTCTTGATCGACTTCCGGTGCTCCACTGGACCAATCAAATCCATCCTCACTTTCTGCAAAAACCCGAAAATAATACTTCTCACCTGGGATCAGGCCTGTAATGGTACCATTGAACTCACCAAGAACTACGGTGCTGCCACCAAATAAGGTTTGATTTTGCTCCCATGCATTTTGATCAAAACCACCATCTGTACGACCATAGTAAATGGAAACGGATGGAAAATTCTCATCTTTGCCAGTAAGTTCCGCTTTGATTTGTACCGTTGCATTTGCGTCGGGTTGAATTTCCAAGATCTCAACGGTAGGGGGTTGAGGAGTTGAGGAGGTTCGAAAAGCAACCGTTCCATTCAAGGCAATGCTTTTTACTTCAATTGCAGACAACCCTCTATCATAAAGTCGAATTTCATCCATCAGGCCGTTAAAGTGATTACCAAGGTTATTGGTCCCGATCAAAATATCTTTTTCATTTCCGGTATTTATGGGGTTGTTTGTTTGATTCGAGGATGAATTATCGATTTCTCCGTTTGCATAGAGTACACAATCTGACAATAAATTGCTTCCAGCAGGGAGAGAAACAGCAACATGGTTCCACTGGTCGTCATTTAAAGAGCTGTCACCTAAAATCGAGGATCCACTTATATCCAATTTAAGCTTTCCATCTTCAAGAGAAAGCTCCCATTTCTCACCAACCGAATCAGTACCCCAAGATATTAAACTGGCATTTGAATCTGATGTTTTCAACCAAAGTGCCAAAGTCCTTGGGTTCGCTCCTGTTATTCCTTTATAGGATTTAAAAACTACATTACTGCCATCCCCTTGAAATCGAAGAGACTTGCCTTGATATCCAAAAACCCGATCTGCGTCATTTAGTCCGACCAAAGTACCAGTACGATCGGAAACTTCATTTAAAGAAGAACGGCCATCATTTTCATCAAATTTCCACCATTGAACGAGCCCATCCATGGTTGGTGTACTCCAAACTTCGGAAGATACCGTATTTCCACCCAGCCATCGGTAATAGTAAGTGGAATTTTTATCTAATCCTTGTATGAAATAATTAAAACCTCC
>DEYT01000009.1 GCA_002364975.1 Opitutia bacterium UBA3151
ATAAACAAACACTTGGTTTGATCATGATTGCTTCAGCTACTCTTACTTCATTCCTACTTTTTAATGGTTTGAATGAAAGTGAAGTTACAATTCATCATAACGGACTAAAAGCAAATCCTGAACAATATCCATTTATGTACTATTTGAATATTGGATTTTGCCTATTTTCGTCTATCACTTTCTTCATTCTTGGGTTTGTTTTTTTTCTCCAAATCCAGTCCCACCTAGGTTTAAAGGGATGAATAACCTGATAATTGCTCGTTAAAGCCTGCGAGACTCATTAATTTACCAGCAAATTATTCTTTCGTCAATTCGCTCCAGCTCCAACCGATACGATTAACTTGTTTGTGAAGAAATGTGATTCGGATTGCTCAAATCATCCTCCTCAACAGTATATTGATTGATGAAATGCATTTGATCAATTTTTGGGGCGAAGCAGTGCCAATTCGCATCATTTTCTTCTATTGCAAGCAAGGTGAGGACAGCCTCTTCAATTTCTGTGCCATCGAACAAACCGCATCGGGACAGCACAACGGCCACATTTTTTTGGACTTTTTTAGCTTACTCAAGTTTGTAATTTTAATAATGTATTGAAAGTAAAATGACTATTTAATATTTAAATCCCAATTGAAATCGTTTGATGGTCAATTGTTTTCTTTGTCTTTGCCAGAGTGAGTACAATTCTCCACATCTGCTCAATAAAATATTTTTCTGTTCGAGGTTTAATAGTCGATCTTCAAAACCTTCCTCAATTTTTTTTCGAATCTCGAGGTCCACCCTCCGATGGAAAAGATTTTCATATTTTTGAGACCGGTACATCAAAACTTTTTTCCTTTGGAAGTTTTCAGTCAGCCGCTTTTCTGAACTATCAATAAGGGAAGATAATTCTTCAAAGGAATTACTGAATTTTTCCTGAACTATGGGAGCAACCGTATCACTAGAATTGATTAGCTTACTATTACAACTGAAGAGTCCGAAAATCAAGAGTGAGAAAGCAACGCACAAGAATTGCTTGCTTTGGAAGATGGTCAGGACTGAAGAGTCTTCAACTGCAGGGTGTGAAGTCATTGAGATAAGGATAGATTAATTGAGAACTTTTGATTGGCAAAAAATTTTGTGCGGGAGGTGATGATATAATAAATGTTGCGATGCCGAAATATGCTACCCCCCTGATAGAAGATATCAGTATTTAATAGAGGAAAGAACAGGGTAGGGCAGCATGTGAAAAGTGAAGCTTTAAAGTGTCCAAGAAGTGTCCAAGCATTTATAATTGGTTAAGGCAATTCTTGGAAAAACTTTTTATAATCTGTTGAATATTACGAGTTTTTGGTGGTGGCGAAACCCAGAATCGAACTGGGGACACAAGGATTTTCAGTCCTCTGCTCTACCGACTGAGCTATTTCGCCATACCACCAAAACGATATAATTTGCAAATTTTCAGCACTGGGTCAATGGGATAACGAGACCTTAAAAACCATTGCTTGCTTAATAATTGCTGATCAAATGATCCGCCAAGGGAGAAAGAGATCGCTGCCCCAATGGTTGATCCGAATATCCATAAAAGAGGAGAGCAACCACGCGCTCACAATTTGGGTCCTTCATTTGTATCGTTTTGGAAAACTGAGGGTGTTCCCAGACCGCACCTGTACTCCACTTACAGGCCAAACCCTCCGCCTCGAAAAGTAGGCATAGGTTTTGGCAAATGCAACTGGTAGTCGCGTAGTCCTCGTCTATAATCGCAGGCCTATTTTGCACCAAGGCTGATTCACGATCGGTATGACAAGTAACGATAAGTAAACCGGGAGCCTCTCCCCATTCTTTCTTTTTTCGTTGGCCTTTTTGTAAAAGAGTAGGGTTCGAACCATCACCTGCTAATACTTCTCCAAAGAGATTGCCCACTTCCTGAATTTTGGATGAATTAAGCAAATAAAATCGGGCAGGTTCAGTACGATGGTGATTAGGAGCATGCCTCGCGGAATCAATTAATTCCTTAATCAGGGAAGAGGGGACAGGTTTTGGTAAAAATTTAGACGGCTTACGCGTTCGCCTATTTTTAATGATTTCCGATAAGACCTTTGTTTTTTCAGCCTTCAAAGTTTTAAGCTTTCTCAAAAATGAGGCTTACATTTGCACCCCCAAAGCCACTGCTATTGCTTAAAATTCGGGTTACCTGTTCTTGGATGGTTTCACGAAGTAAGTGAAGGTGTCCAATTTCTGGGTCTGGACTACTGACATTTGCAGAGCCAGGTAGGAAACCTTCTTTAAGGGCAAGGCAACAAAATGCGGCTTCCATGATACTGGAGAGAGAGAGACCATGGCCCGTTAGTGCTTTGGTGCTGGAAACCTTAATTGATTGAGATTTTGAAAAGGTTGCCTTGAGCGCCTTCATTTCTGAAGCATCCCCTATGGGAGTGGAGGGGGCATGGGCATTCACATAATCAATGCTCGATGAAGAAACTTTAGCATCTTTAAAAGCATTCTGCATAGAATCCTTCAAGCCTTGCCCTTCAGGATGAGAAATTGCGACATTGTGACCATCTGAACCCTGGCCCCAACCAGTAAATTTGGCGTAGGGCGTAACTCCTCTTCTGCGAGCTTCGGTTTCAGTTTCCAAAACCAAGCATACCGAACCACCAGTGCCCACAAAACCATTCCGTTTGGAGTCGAAGGGGCGAGAGGCAAAGTTTGGATCGGTTTCCAAAGAAAGAGCACGCATTCCGCAAAAAGGAACAATGCTTTCAAAATTACAATCTTCAGCACCCACCACGAGCATACGCTTTTGACGGCCGAGCCGAATTTCATCCAATGCCATCCCCAAAGCGTGACCGGAAGAAGCGCAGGCAGAAACCATGCCCGTGGAAGAACCCCTTATCCCGAGGGTAGCAACTAAGTTAAAAGTTAAGGTTCCGGCAATAGATGCAACGATTGCCAAGGGGTTGCATGCCATTACCCCACGTCTATCCATCTTTTGAAAATGCTGGTGGATGGAACGCATAGAACCACCGGAAGATGAATAAAGCCCAGCATCTGGATTGGTCAAATCCTCATCCGATAAGGATGCGTCTTGAATGGCCTGTTTCACAGCACACCATGCATAAAGTACATGAGGTGAAAAACTGCGGATGGTTGCACGGGGAACCGCATATTCTACTGGATAAATCCAATCCTCAGGATCCGATGAGTCGACATCAAAATCTTTTACAGTGCCTGCCACTTTTACAGGCGAAGAGTCTGGGGTGAGAAAATCAGGATTCTCAATACCATGCCGAAGGTCGATCAGGTTCTGACCAACCGTAGCTCGATCGTTCCCGATGCTGGTGATTAATCCCATCCCTGTTATCCAAATTGAATCCATCTTAAATATAATTTGGTTATAACTAAGCTTACAAGGAGCAAGGCAAAAGAGTCCAGCTATTGGTTTGCCGAAGCATTTGGATCCAGACTATTAGGGTGTTCCACTTCACTTAAAAGCTTCCCCTGATCGTCCCAAGTCTTCCACAATCCGACCGGAGTACCAAGTGAAAAAAAACGTTGGTGCCATTTCATCCCGTTTAAATGCCATGAAATTTCGCTACCATTTTTTTCTCCTTTCGAAAAAGATCCATCCATTTTTTTTCGACCACTTGGATACCACATACTAAAAGGACCGTGATTTAATCCATCTCTTTTGGTTCCTTTCCATCTGGGCTTACCATCAGCGAAAAAAGTGGTCCATTCACCTTCGGGCTTCCCGTTCTTAAATCCGCCTTTATAAACGATTTCTCCGTTCTCATTTACTCCCACTGATTCCTCCGTATCGGTTCCCTCTATCTTCTTCTTAAATTCCAGTCCATCTTCAGAAATTGCAATCTTAGGGTTTTTCTCTTGAAGTAGGGAATCATTATTTTCTTCACTATCCTTAAGGATCTCAAAGACTTCATCTTCCATCTTTTTTTCACCACACGAAAAAAATCCTAAAACAATCAGGGTATTGGACAGGTGCTTACCGAAAAATTTCATTTATTCGAAAGGTTGGTGGAGCCGATCGGGTTCGAACCGACGACCTCCACAATGCCATTGTGGCGCTCTTCCAACTGAGCTACGGCCCCAAACTAATATATAAAGATAATCTTTGACGGAAATTGCGTCCAGTCAAAAGGAGCAAGTGGAAATTAAAGATCTGATGGAGACTTGACGACCGGACGCATAGGGGGTCGGGTGATACTCCTTTGGATTTTAGGCCTTGGCTTTGCTGGAACCGGAGGTCTCTCCATTTGAGATAGTGGTAAATCCGCCTGTCCAGAAGGAGCTTTATTAGCAATAGGTTTAGGTTTTACAGAAGTTACCTTTGATTTTCCGTATTTCTTTTCGTAACCTCCGAAGGCTACTTTCCTGACCTGTACCACACTCACTCCAGTTTTTCTGGCAATATCTGCCTTGTTTGATTTTGGTTTCGATAAAAGAGATAGGATCTGATCATATAATTCCTGATTCATGGAAATCGTCTTCCGCCTACCCGTAGGAGAAGAATCAAAAATCCGATCCCGCATTTTCGGACTGGCAAATTCAGCGAGCGCTCGAATTAAATCGTTCGAGGTCTTGAAACTAGTCTTGATGTGTTCATTAGAAATCTCATGCAACTTGGACAAGAAGGCTGCACTTTTATCGTCGGAACCTTTTTTCTTAAGCTCCCGCTCAATCCAAAGTTTAATTTCCTCGAAGATCAAATCGGGATCTTTATCTAGATCCACGCTGAAGGTTACTTTACTTTTTTTACTCATAGGCAATGCCGAATATGAAGATGGCTTACTTGTCTTTGGCAAGAAAATTTACTCGGAGTCATGCAAAGCAATCACTGAGGTTGATGGATTTTTCATAAAGTGCTTTTCCGATAATCACTCCTTCTAAATTTGAATATTCAGATGCGAGTTTATTTAAATCGTCCAAGTCTTCTTTTCTGGAAACTCCCCCGGAAGCAATCACATTGCATTCGGGAACGGCTTCCAGCATTTTTTTCTGCGCCTCTAAATTCGGACCGAGCATTGCACCGTCAGTGGCCACATCCGTATGTATTATCCATCGCAATCCAATTGCAGAAAGCTTTCCAGCTAAATCAAATGCATCTACTTCGGTTTCCTCAACCCAGCCTTTGGTTGCTACCATTCCATCTTTTGCATCGATTCCAACCACAATCTTGTCGCTCCCAAATTTCGAGATTAAAGATTCAATCCACTCGGGTTCATTGCAGGCACGAGTGCCAATGATTACGCGATGTAAACCTAGCTCTAAAGCATTTGAAATGGTGGCCTCATCTCTCATGCCTCCTCCAAGTTGGACTTGAAGACCGCTCGAGCGGACAATCTGCTCCACTGCATCCAAGTTCTGAGAGCCACCTGTAAAAGCACCGTCTAGGTCGACCACATGAAGAAACTCAGCCCCTTGTTCTTTCCAATTTAGAGCTGGGTTAAGCGGGCTTTCAAAATAAACAGTCTCGGCATCTGCTTTCCCTTGAAATAAGCGTACGCACTTTCCATTCCTCAAATCAATGGCTGGATAAATCGTCATAGTTATTCACTAGCGATTCGGATAAAAGAGTTCCAACAAAAAGAGAAAACTAAGGACTTATTAAAACCGGAATCTTGCCAAATCATAATTCAGGTGATTGGAATGATATATGCCGAAAAATAGAAAGTCACCCACTTCCCCAAAACCAATCGTGCCCTCCTTCCTTAAGGAATTACTTCTGGCTCGCTCTCCTTCAGGTTATGAAGATGAAGCGAGGACCGTTGTAAAAAATAATATCGCTTCGATTGCCGATGATTTCTTCGTCGACGCATTGGGTAGTTGCCATGCTACACTGGAGAAAAAAGAGGGGCTCACACTTATGCTTGCCGGACATATTGATGAGCTTGGTTTGATTATTAAGCATATCAGTGCAAAAGGTTTTCTTTATTTTGATGCCATTGGTGGACATGACCGAAGTATGATTTCAGGGAGAAGGGTAGATATTATTACCCGCAAGGGAATTGTGCGAGGAGTTACCGGGAAAAGGGCGATTCATCTCATGACTCCCGAGGACCGAAAGAAAGTACCCGAGATGCATCAAATGTGGATTGATATAGGTGCTAAAGATAAAGAGGAGGCACTTGCCAGAGTAACCATTGGGGATGCCGCTGTTTATGATCACGGCTTCGAAATACTGCACGGTCCCTTAGCTGCATCTCGTGCATTTGATGATAAAAGCGGTGCCTATGCGGTCAATGAAGCCCTGATTCGCTTGGCAAAATCCAGAAAGAGAAAATGTAATGTGGTTGCGGTATCTACTTCTCAGGAAGAAATTGGGACAAGGGGTGCAATTCCTTCATCCTATCAAGTAAGCCCGGATGTAGCCCTTGCGGTTGATGTAAGTCATGCTACGGATCATCCCGATGCCGACCATCGAAAATATGGTGCTTTCACACTTGGTGGAGGCCCTATTCTAACCCGTGGTCCTAACGTGCACCCGGCGGTTTTTGAAAGGTTAATGGATTGTGCTTCCGCGGAGAAGATAGCCGTACAAATTGAAGCTGACCCTCGCCCAACTGGAACCGATGCAAGATCCATTCAAATTTCAAAAAGTGGGGTTCCCACTGGACTGATCGGAATTCCACTTCGTTATATGCATACTCCAAGTGAAGTGATTGATCTCAACGACTTGGAGGCAGTGGTGAAACTTTTAGTTTCTTTTGCAAATTCTTTAGATTCGAATTCTGTATTTGAATAAGATTCATCCGAGGGTGCAGCACCTCGCTCTACTTTTGTCTGGTATTTAAAATCTCACAGTGTAGGCATGAAAAATGTAGTAGTTGTAGGTGGAGGAGCTGCCGGCTTTTTTGTGCTATTTCATTGGCTGAATTAGGTTCAGAAAATAAGATTATAATCTTAGAAGCAGGAAAGAAAACCTTACGAAAAGTGAAGGTTTCCGGTGGAGGAAGGTGTAATATAACCCATGATTGTTTTGACCCAAAGCTATTAAGTACTCGTTATCCCCAGGGTCAGAAAGAACTGATCGGGCCCTTTTTAAAGTGGAAGCACAAAGATATGATTCACTAGATTGAAGCCAATGGATTCCCCACCAAGATCAAAAAAAGACGGGCGGGTTTTCCCCCGCTCGAATAGTTCTCAGTCCGTAATCGATTGCCTCGAAAACATTGCTAGAAAAAAGCATATTGAAATCAGGAAGGAGAACCCAGTTAGTCGCTTCGCACGAAATGAGTCCAGTAAGCAATGGGATCTCGAACTTGAGAATGGGAATTTATTGAATGCGGATTGTATCTTTATTGAATCCGGATCCATTAAGAGTTCCAGGCTGGTTGATTCCATTAAAAAACTTGGGCACCGGGTAAACCTTCCCATTCTCCCTCTCTTTTTGCATTTGATAATCCTTGCCATACTTTATCCGAATTAAGTGGTGCCTCTATCCATAAGGCAGAAATTGAAATTATGGGAAGCTGGTTTAAACAAACAGGCCCAATTCTTCTAACTCACAAGGGGATCAGTGGACCTGCTGTAATCAAGCTTTTTCTTGGGCAGCTAAGGAACTATATCGGAAAAACTACTGCTTTGAGCTTCAAATCAATTGGCTAGATCAGTACAAACCAGAAGAACTCAGGCAAGAACTCCGTGGGTTTAAAAAAAATTTGCGAAGTCAACCATTCAGAATTGCCCCTTTGCTTGTTTACCTAAACATCTTTGGCGAAAATTATTAGACCAGTTTCTTTTTTCCCCGTACTCAAACTTGGGCACACTTGAGCAATGCTGAGGAGAGAACTATGATTCAATCGATGACTCGATACAGGATCAAAATCGATGGAAAATCTACCAATAAGCAAGAATTTGTAACCTGCGGAGGGATTCAATTACCGGAGGTTGACTTCACCACGATGGAAAGCAAAAAAGCACCTAATTTATTTTTTGCAGGTGAATGCCTGGATATAGATGGGGTACCGGTAGATTCAATTTTCAATCGGCATCGACCACCGCTCGGATCGCAGACATAAATGGCTAGCTAATATCGAATGGTCAATCCCTTTGTCTAGCAAAGCAAAAGTAGTAGTTTTACATTCAATTTCCGTAAGCGATCTTTAATTGAATGAGGCGCTGCTTAAGTCTTTTAATCTGATCCTGCATAGAAGGAGATTGAATCAGATTATTTAATTCACTAGGATCTTCTTGAAGGTCGTAAAATTCCCACTCGTTAAACTCATAAAAGGAAATCAATTTATACCTCCGATCTCTCACACCTTCATGCCTAGGCATGTTATAAGGACCGCGCCTTTCGGGTGTTCCTCCATCAAAATACTGATAAAGAATATCTTTTCTCCATCTGGGATCGGATTTGCCCGAGAGAATAGGTTGCAATGCCTCGCCATGGACGGACGAAGGGACCTCTATCTTAGCGGCCTTTAAAAGGGTAGGGGCAAGGTCAATATTCTGAACCAATGCATCTATAACTGTACCTGGCTTAATCACCCCGGGCCAGCGCATGAGCAAGGGAGATTTAAAACTCTCTTCATACATCCACCTTTTTTCTGCCCAGCCATGTTCACCAGTGAAAAACCCTTGATCTGAACTGTAAATCACAATGGTATTCTCCTTGAGCCCTGCCTTATCCAAATAATGTAATAAGCGACCCACTTGATCATCCAATCCATCCACACATCGAATGTAATCCTTGATAAAACGCTGGTAAATATAAAGGGACCTGTTTTTCCCATTTAGTTTTCCACTTTCCTCCAACTCTTTCATCTTAAGGTTCCTTGGATCATAAGCCTGATGCCAAGCTGAGCGTTGCGGGGCTGTCATTTCACGAAGAAAGAGTGGCCTAAGTTCTGGATTCGCTTCAATCTCAGACTCAGTTGGTGCTATATTGAGAACATGGCCCTTCATTCCCTTGAGCGCCATCCAAGTCTCAGAAACAAAGGATGAGCGGGTGGAGAAATCATCAAAGAAAGTGTGAGGTACCGGGAAATCTACTCGATCATATTGTCCCATAAATTTCGGCGGAGGAAGCCTGTGAATGTGAGGAGTTTTGTACTGAGCACATACAAGAAATGGCATCTTCTTATCTCTTTCTTTCAACCATTTTAAGGTTTTGTCGGTAATAATTTTGGTCGAATGACCCAAGCTCCTTTTTTCCCCTTTAGCTGAGAGAAATACGGGGTTAAAATAAGAACCCTGTCCACCTTTCCCCGACAGAATGTCCCAGTGCTGAAATTCGTCCGTTGGATTTCCCTTAAGATGCCACTTCCCGATAAGAGCCGTTTGATACCCTGCTTTACCAAGCTCTCGTGGGTATACCCACTGCTTCCCATTCCAATTCGAACTATTCCCAATGACCCCATTTGCTTTACTATGCTTTCCTGTAAGGATAGCCGCACGACTTGGGCAACAAATTGAATTCACATTAAAGGAATGGGAGAAAATCGCTCCCTCCTTGGCAATAGCATCAAGGTTAGGGGTTCGATTGATCGATCCTGGGTAGGCTCCAATCGTTCGTAATGCATGATCATCGCTAAACAAAAAGAGAATATTTGGAGTTTTGGCCCCTAATAATGAAGAGCTTAAACCCAGTAAAAAATATACACTTTTTAACATTTAAACTCTTTGCTTTTTTAATTTTTTCCTTCTAGGAAAGTGCGGATCATTAAAAGCCAAAATTATCGTACTGATAAGGGATAAAACAAGAGAGAAAGTATAAACTTTAAAATCTTAACCTTTAGCTTGAATTTAGATTGGCGGGATAGACGGGACTCGAACCCGCGACCTCCGGCGTGACAGGCCGGCGCTCTAACCAACTGAGCTACTACCCCAATCCCAAAGCGGAAATAAAATCAATCTCACGCACTCACGTCAAGATGCAAGAAATACAAAGAAAAGTATTTTTCTCATTAAACTTGGGCGTTGGTAAGTTTCGTGCAGTATGAAGAGATGAATCCATTGAAAATCAAAGGGATGGAACTTGGTCCCATCGCCACCAATGCCTTCTTGCTTTGGCGAGATGGCATGACTCAGGCAGTTTTAGTAGATGCACCACCGAACTGTGCAGAAGAAGTAAACAATGTGTTAGCAGAAGAGAACCTTACATTATCCGAGATCTGGTTGACCCATGGCCACTGGGACCACATGGCGGGTGCGGATGAATTGAACGGGGAGGACATAAGAATCATTGGCCATATTAATGACCGGATCATGTTCGAGCAGCCCTCGATTATGGCTAATTTTGCGATCCCTGGAATCAACATGGACCCCATAAAAGTTACTCATTGGGTCAAGGAGGGAGAAGTCCTGGACTTTTTCGGTTCTCCGGTTGAGGTCAGGCATTGCCCGGGTCATTGCCCGGGGAATGTAGTGTTCTGGTTTAAAAATGACTCCTGTTGTTTTGTGGGTGATGTCATATTCCGAGAGAGTGTAGGAAGGTATGATTTACCGGGTGGAGATTTTGAAAAACTGGAAGTTTCAATACAAGAAAAGATTTTCAGCCTCCCGCCCGAAACAAAATTATTGGTTGGTCATGGTCCCCCAACAACGGTTTCCCATGAAATGCAAAGCAATCCCTTTGTTCGCCCCAAAACTCTTTAAAGAAACCTACTTGATTTAAAATGATAAAGATCATTGATCAAGAAACGAGCATTCAAAATCCAGATGAACTTAAAAGCTTAGTTCGCTCGATTTTTAAGCCTGATGGTTTACTTCAAAAAAACCTGGATTTCGAGCATCGGGCAGAGCAAGAAGAGATGGCGATTAGCGTACTCGAGTCGATTGACTCGAATCAACACTTGGTTTTTGAAGCCGGCACGGGTGTAGGAAAAAGTCTCGCATACTTAATACCCTCGGTACTTTTCTCCAAGAACAGAAAGAGACCCTGCATCGTTGCCACCAACACCATCAATCTACAGGAGCAAATATTAAATAAAGATATACCCACGCTCAGAACCCTATTTGAAAAAAACCAAAGCCTCCTTTCATTTGCAGACTTCTCCTGCGCACTTCTTGTGGGGAGAGGAAATTACCTTTGCACCACTCGACTTCGAAAAGCAGCACTTGGACAAGGTGAATTATTTGAGTCTAGGCAAAAAAAAGAACTGGAAAGAATTTTAGAATGGGCAGATGGAAAAGCAGTGGAAGGAATCAGGCAGGAATTATCTCCACCACCTCTGCAATCGGTATGGGATGCAGTCAACGCCGATTCTTCTCTTTGTTCAGGGAAAAGATGTAGTCCCGAACATTGTTTCTATCGGAAGGCAAGGGCACAGGTCGAAAAAGCGGATATTATAATCATTAATCACAGCTTACTTTTTTCTCTTTTGGGAGCTGGAGTTTCACCTCCAAATGATTCGGATGGTATTATTTTCCCCGATGACTTTATTATTTTCGATGAGGCCCATGAAATGGTCGGCGAAGCAAGCGAGCACCTTGGAGTATCCATTAGCTCGTGGACCCTTGAGAATTCGCTCAAGAGACTCTATAATCCGGCAAAAAGAAAGGGTATATTAAATAAAGTCGGACGGGTAAAAGATTTTGATAGTGTTGATTTTGCCCTGCATGCGGTCTCAGACTTTTTTAATCACTTGCATAGCGTTACCCTTGGGCAAAAAGATCGAATTCGAATTCTGGAACCAAATGAAATTCCATTAGATCTGTTACCGCCTCTGAGCCGGGTGATCCGATCTTTGGTGGAGCTTGGAGAAAATTGTGAAGAGGAAAGCTTAAAGGTTGAACTGATTGATCAGTCTAAACGATTCCAAGCCTATATCAATGGACTCTCCGAGATCATTGAAATCAAAGATTCAAATTCAGTCTACTGGATTGAAAGAACGGGGAAACAGAAACAAATCATACACCTTCGAAGTGCTCCCCTCGAAGTTTCGAGAATACTTGAGCGTGCATTATTTGATAAAAGCTCTCCCATTGTCATGACCAGTGCAACCTTAACCCAAAATGCGAGTTCTTCAAAATTTATCGAGTCCACTGGTTGCAAGAATGTAAAGGATGTAGTGGTAAAATCTCCCTTTGACTATGAGTTCAACATGCATATCAAAATTTTCGAAGACTGTCCGGAGCCAATGAGTCAAGAAAGATCCAGATATTTAGAATATCTTCTGCTCTCTATCGACAGTTTAGCCAGTTCAATCGAAGGCGGAACCTTGGCATTATTTACCAATTATCAGGATCTTCATTATTGTTATCACAACCTAAAGCCAAAATGGAATAAGAAACAAAGATCGGTTTATGCTCAGGGCATTGATCACTCTAGGTCAGAGCTACAAAAAAGGCTGCTTGAAGAGGGAGATGTCTTACTACTTGGAGCGGAAAGTTTCTGGAAAGGATTTGATGCCAAAGGACCGGCCCTATCTCAGGTTATAATCACTCGCCTTCCCTTTGAAAATCCAAACCATCCCCTGCTTGAGGCCAAAAATGAAAAGTTCACCCAGGAAGGTAAAAATTCATTTTTTGAACTCACATTACCTAATGCAATCATTCGATTCAGGCAGGGTATTGGTCGCTTAATTCGCTCGAAAACTGACATCGGTGAACTAATCATCCTTGATTCAAGGATTTTGAAAAAGCAATACGGAAAACTTTTTATTTCTGAACTACCCAAGAAACACTTTGATAGAGAATCTTCTACCTTTTTGATTGAAGATTAGAGGTTCCATTTTCCAGGTAATTAATTTTTTGTAAATTGACTTTAAGCCCCACATGGTATGAAAAAAAAGGAATTATCCATGCCTCTTTCTACTTATGGTCACAGTGATGTCGGTTTTGTCCGCGAAAACAACGAAGATTCTTTTCTAGTCGAAGACTCCAAAGGTATTTTTGCAGTTGCTGATGGGGTGGGAGGTTTACCCTTTGGAAATCTTGCATCTAAGTTGGCGGTTCAATTTTTTGATTCTCTGGTGGGTTCAACCAACGACTGTATGGATCTGGACACCCTAAAGAAAATCTCCCATAAAATTCATCGTAACATAATTTCATGTGGAGAATTGGTTGGGGGCGATAATGGAATTGGTACTACATTTTCTGCGATCCGCATGGTTGGTGACCGGGCGCTTTTTACCCATGTCGGCGATTCGACGATTTTTACCCATGACGAATTGGGGTTACGAAAGATTTCTAAATGCCACACCTTAAGAGACGAACTGATTGCAAAGCACGGCGAGAATGCCGCCCTTGATATGCCTGAGCACTACGGGCACACTCTGACACGGTGCATGGGTCAGGATATCGACTTTGAGGTTGATCTTGGTCATATTGAAATCAAGCACGGTAACTGCATACTCATTTGTTCGGATGGAATCACCAATATGGTTTCTCAAGAAGAAATTGAAAGTTCCTTGAAAACACTTGATCCCATAGAGGCAGTAACTCAGTTAGTGGACAAAGCTAACCAAAACGGAGGCATAGATAATTCAACTGCCGTTTGCATCAAGGTCATTTGACTACAAATGACTGATAAAATTTCAGCCTTGGTTGAAAAGCTAAAAGAAAATCCGGAAAATAGGTTTCACCGGTATAATCTGGCCCAGGCATTTTTCGATTCTGGTGAATACCAAAAAGCCAAGCTTGAATTTATTTCCTGTCTTGAGCAATCCAAAGACTGGATGATGGTGCTGCTATTTGTTGCTAAATGTGACCTGGCTTTAGGGGATTTTACCAATGCTAAAAAATACCTTAACAAGACGATTCAAGTCGCTAGAGACCAGGGACATGACGACCCCTTATTGGAGGCCGAAACCCTGCTGCAGGGATGCAGTAATGAATAAAATGTCATCGCTCAGATAACAAAAGAAGATGAAGGGGTTATTTGGCAATGTCTCTTTACTAAGTACCCTAACCATACTATCACGTTTTTTAGGATTAGCTAGGGATATCCTGCTCTTTAGTGCATTTGGTGCAAGCCTTTATGGTGAGGCATTCATTCTTGCGTTTACGATGCCAAACCTTTTCAGGCGGATGCTTGGAGAAGGTACATTAAGCTCAGCATTTATTCCAATTTATGCTGAAACCATAAAAACAAAATCCCTGAAGGTTGCTCAATCCTTGCTGGACAGAGTAATCTCACGACTCGGAATTTTCCTGCTTGGCATGACCGTCTTGGTTTGCCTCTTTTCTTATGGGTTAAGCCAGTTCCTTCTCGACGGGAAATGGAGCCATGCTGCCGGACTTAATACTATTTCCTTTGGCTATGTAGCCTTCATTTGTTGTGCCGCAATTGCAACCGGTGCCCTTAATTCTCATGGTCGATTTTTTGCCGGTG
>DEYT01000080.1 GCA_002364975.1 Opitutia bacterium UBA3151
ATGACGGTCTTCGGGTCTGTACTGATCGACATCCCCCATGCCCGGACCAATGATTTCGAGGTTGAACAATTGCCACCAATTATTTTTTTCCTCCAGGCTGGTAATCCGAACCTTTTTTGCTACTACCATATCGAATGGAATCGTGGTAACTTGGGCACCCTCAAATTGATCCGCAACTGTGAGCCAAGAGTCACCATTTTCAGAAATCTCCACTTTTACGTTGCCAGGGTAATCCCCTCCTTTAGCAGTAAGGATAACCTTAAAGACATTACGCTGATGAGGGAATTCAGCCTCAATCCAAGTACCAACCTTTAAGGCTGCCTTGGTTGCGAAAGTAGTTTTCTCATCCTCATCCTGAATGAATTGGAGGTGCTGCTGACCATGACTTGCAGAAAGTTTCCAGAGTTTGATCTCGCTACCTGAATTGAGGAGAACTTCACGCAGGGTGGCCTCGGTGAATGCCTGGGTCATGCTAGCGGTTTCTTCGCGGGCTTTTGCGACTTCTTCGGTTTTGATCATTCCTGCATTGTTGCCAAAACTGTTGCGTATGTAGGTTAGTACGGAAGCAATGTAATCATCATCATTGGTCTTGAGGGGCATCATGTAACCGCCCATGTAGGATTGTCCGCGCAATGGGCCTGAAATCCCCTGCAGGGCAACTTTTGCTAGCACATCCTTGGAACCAATCACCGTGGGATTATTTATGAAAGACGGGGCCATTTTCATTTTTCCGTCCGGGGTTACCACTCCCTTTCCATCCGGGGCGTGGCAGGTCGCACAAAGGGATTCAAAATGTTTTTTGCCCGCATTAAGTAGGGCAACTTCTTCAGCCTCCAAGTTGGCTAATTCCTTTTGTCGTGCCACTTCCGCAAAGTAATCCTTGTTCAATTCATCATCAATTTCCTTGAGGTAGGGATTGGATCGGTTTTCTGCCAGAACAGAACCGGCCAGTGCCCGGGTTTCAGGAGTAACTTTGGTAGAGGCAGAGAGTAGAAGTTGAATCGCGACATCGTGATGAGGATCGTTTACCAGAGATTGAAGAGCGGAAATGGTACTGATATCTTGATGAAAGAAAGGCTCAGTCATCCGAATGGCCGCAGCCCGGACTGTCGGGTCATCGTCCCGGTAAACCTTTTGCAGTAAATCCAAGTCAATCATGTCAAATCCCTCGATTGTCCAGAGAGCATGAAGCCGGGCCAGTGGGTCTTCTCCACTTGTGGCCAGTTGTCGAAGAACGGGAAGTGCCGAACGGTCTCCCTTAAGAATGATCAGTTTCTGGGCCTCGTCCCGCCACCATCCGTTTGGGTGGGAGAGGTGCTTGATCAGTTCAGCGGAGGACTCGTTGAGCATGTTGGGGCGTGGCCCAGGTTGGAAAGCAGAATGGCGGACCCGGTAAATTCGGCCTCGCTGGACATTTTGGTCCAGACCATAGTGCTTGATCGAGGAATGAATGAAGGAACCTTCGGGAACCCACGCGGATTCTTGAACGATACCACGGTGCATGTCTACGATGTAGAGGGTACCATCCGGACCGGTTGCGGAATTAACCGGTCTAAAATTCGCATCCGAGCTGGCGATAAACTCGTCTTCCATGTATGCATTGTGAAGTACACGGCGGCCCATCGGATCTGTTTGAATGGTTGCTCTTCGGGTCAGGCGCCCAACGGGCTCGTGAAAAAATAAATTTCCAAGTAATTCCCGGGGTAGTCGATCCCCACGAAAGATAGTTTGCCCGCAGGTAGCGGTGAAGCTTTTTGCGGTGTTGTTCGACCGCATGCTCCCAAAACCGCCCTGAGAATCAGCAATATTATCGATGGGGAAAACCTCCCGGAAACCTTCTGCCATGACCCACTTAGGGTGCCACTTTGTGTAAATATTTGGAAAGAGTGGGTGAGCAGGTCCGATACCAGAGCCAGCATCAACATACATGACTTTACCCGCGTTGTCTTGGGTCAATCCCCACTGACCCCGATTACCCTTGGTTTCTCCCTTGATCACTTTTCCGTCTCGCAGACGGAGACGGTAATCGCTGTATGTAAGGTAGAGCCAGTTGTCCATACTCCAAATCAATCCGGATGGCTGGTGCTCCACATTGCCACCCCGTTTTCCCCCTTCAAACCAGATATTTTTCTCCTCGGCAACGCCGTCATTGTCGCGGTCGAAGTATTCATAAATATCATTGGTGTTTGATTCCGCAATCAGCACCGAATCGAGTAGGGGTAGAATCATTCGGGGTAAAAGTAGGTCTTTGGCAAACACCGTTTTATGATCCATGATACCATCTCCATCGGTGTCTTCCAACCGGACGACTTGGCTGACTGGGTCATCGGTGCCGGTTCCGTTGATGTCCTGCATGTAAGTCCGCCACTCTGCAACATACATTCTGCCGTTTCCGTCCCAAACGCACACGGTGGGTTCGGTGACCATCGGGTTGTCCGCGACTAATTCAAGCGAATAACCGGGCTGGACCTTAAATGTTTTCTGGCTTTCTTCAGGGGTTTTAAAGCGAACGGTTGGATCCTGCTCGCCTGCTGCCGGCGGAAGAGAAAAACTGGGTTTGGGAATGGATTCAGTATCCACCTCTAATTCACCAAGGACAAAACGAAACCCCTGGTACCACATTTTAAGAATATCCTTGTTCCAGTAGATATGGTGGTTGTGTCCCGGGCTGGAAACAAAAATTCGGCCCTTACCAAAGCTTTTCACCCACGCCATGGCATAATCATTATCCTCCCTTTTTCGCCCCCCCCGGTGATTTTGAAATTTGGACATATCAATGGAAAGAAGAACCCGTACTTTTTCCCGGTCAAAATCCTTGTACTGGTAGAGCTCATCATTGATTTCAAAGCTCTGTTTGCCCCCAAAAATTCCACTGACCACAGGATGAGTAGAATCTTCATTGCAGAGACAATAAGTACCTTCATGTCCCCAAGGATGTCCGTCAAAATTCCCTCCAATCATATCGGTATATCCCGGCCATCCTCCGTCCGTTGCGGCATGAATCGCGACAATTCCGCCACCATTTTCGACATATTCAATGAATTCTTTCCGCATTTTTTCGGTGGTCAGCCCTTTTTCAATACTGGTTGAATTATTCAGGTAAACCGCGTCATAATTTTTGAGGTTTTCGGCACTCAGGTCATTGGGGTCATTGGTGAAATCAGCATCAAAAAGACCGGTTTTTTCACCCATTTGCTTGGCCATTTCCTTCGCTACCGCGATCGAGCTGTGGTAGTAAGTAAAGGCCTTGGAGAAAACCAAGACCTTATGTTTTTTTAGCGGTTCAATCTTGTCTGGTATGGCAAGTGCAATGTTTTCAATTTCTTCCTGGGTTGCTTCCTTGGCACCTTCTAAAGATACTGCGAATAGGGATGACAGAATAACCGTGAGGCAATAAACGACTCGCAATTTGGATTGAGGAAAAATTTTCATGCGATAAAACGATTTCGAAATTCGAATGTTATCAGATAGTGAAAATAGAATGAAGACAATTGTAGCTTTAATATTGAAAGACTTAAACCCCTATTGTTCCAATTATCTTGATTGTCGAAATTTATCCAAACTTTGTCTTACAAAAGCAATCTCTGCATGGTAAGATTATATTAATCGTAAAAGGGTAGACGAGTCAAAATGGTTAAATGATTTGGGAATCCCAAACACTAATGTGGTTATCCCTCAACCAAGGATTTTCATCGCACCAATATTTTTCGACTGTTTTAAATCTTGTCACCGGGGACAGTCCCATTGAATTTATTAGGAAAGCGAGTTGATAAAAGATAGAATCTCTTCTTTTGCATGATCCAAATCGTGGTAGTGGAAAGTTCTGAATTTTAGATTTCCAGATACCATAGCAGAAAGCTTGCTTTTTTTACTGCTTTCTTCGTAAAGGCAAAGAATGGGCTTTCCCAATTTTTCAGCCATTCCAAGTTCATATCCAACGCCAAGGGAAGGATTTGTGACTTCTGCAATGACAGCATCAGCCGACTCCAGCCATTCAAGATCTCTTTGGTATATTTCCTTGTCTGAGAGATCTTGTTCACCGATTTCTTCGATGCCCGTATCTCCTACATGTTCGGTAAGAACTTCAACTTTGGAAGAAAGAAATAGGATGAGTTCATGGTACTTGTTTTGATCCTTCCTACCTCCCCGGATTGAGCCTGCAAAATAAACTTTCAAGCAATCAAGGGGGTAATGACCTTACCGTGTACATCGGTGAGGCGAAAATCTCTTCCGGCATAGCGGTAGGTCAACTTTTCATGATCGAATCCAAGTAGATGGAGCATGGTGGCATGTAAATCGTGCACATGTACTGGATTATCTACCGCTTGAAACCCAAATGGATCGGTGGCGCCATGAACATACCCGGGTTTAACTCCGCCACCTGCCATCCAGACTGTAAAGCCATGATGATTATGATCTCGACCGTTGACCTTACCCGCATTTGAACCGGGCTTGGGCAATTCTACGGTGGGAGTACGGCCAAATTCTCCACCCCACAAAACTAGGGTCTCCTCGAGTAGCCCCCGGTCTTTAAGGTCACCGAGCAGGGCTCCGATTGCTTGGTCGCATTGCAGGGCCAACTTCGAATGATTTTTTTCAATTTCATCGTGACTATCCCAGGGTTGTCCAGCTCCGTGCCAGAGTTGGACGAAACGAACACCTCGTTCCACCAGTCGTCGGGCCATTAGGCACTGCTTCGCGTGTACTCCTTTGCCATAGGCTTCCCTTGTCTTCAGGGTTTCCTTACTAACATCAAAGGCATCACTCGCTTCCATCTGCATCCGGTAGGCAAGCTCAAAGGATCGGATTCTTGCATCCAAACTATCATCGTCAGGTCGCTCTAATTGGTGAGCCTGGTTCAGCTTGTTTAGAAGGTTGAGCTGCCGGGATTGCCGAAGGGGAGGGAGCGAGGGATTTAAGTTGGGGATGATTTCTTCCCCTGCTTTGCGAGCCGGGTTTACATAGGTTCCCTGATAGATTCCGGGGAGAAATGCGGATCGCCAATTTTGAGTTTCAGTTACGGGATATCCACCTGGGCAAAGGACCACAAAACCGGGTAAGTTTTGATTTTCCGTACCCAGTCCGTAAGTGACCCACGATCCCATGCTTGGACGGACCAACTGGCTTTCACCACAGTTCATCAGCATCAAAGACGGTTCGTGATTAGGAACATTTGCCTGCATTGAGCGGATCACGCAAAGATCATCGGCATGCTTAGCAACATGAGGAAAAAGGGAACTTACTGGGAGGCCCGACTGGCCATATTTTTTAAATGGGAAGGGGGAAGCAAATGCGGCTCCCGTCTTGCGTTCGGTCTTGAACCGATTTTCCTCGGGGAGAATTTTTCCATGCCATTTCTGAAGTTCCGGCTTAGGGTCAAAAGTGTCCATGTGGGAAGGGCCGCCGTTCATGAAGAGGTGAATGACCCGCTTTGCTTTGGGGGCAAAGTGGGGTCCTCGTACCATCATTGGATTGGGTGCTCCGTCCAACATTGGCCTGAGGGCTGACAAGCCAAAGCCCATACCACACCCGACCAAGAAGTTTCTTCTTGGAATAGGAAGGCTTTGGTTAAATAGATTCATTAGTCGACGAAGAAAAATTCGTTGGACATTAAAATAGCTTGGCCAAGATCCTGAAGGTTTGCAAGTTTTGCATGGGGGCCAAGGAAGGATTGAGCAGTGGAAATTTCTTTGGGTAACGGGTCACGGGAAAGCAATTTTTGATAGAAAAAACGAATGCTCTTCACCGAAGAATCAGGCGGGCCGTTTTGGGAAAAGAGTTGAAGAGCTAAATTTGCCAGCTTTTCGGCTCTGGCAATGACAAATGGATGATTTAAGGCAAACAGAGCTTGCTGGGGTACGGTGGTTTTCAATCGCTTAGGAGCATGGATGTTGGGGTTTGCAAAATCAAAAGAGGTGAGGGTAGGAGAAAGGTTTTGTCGATCGACATGACCATAGACCGCACGGCGTCGAGAAAAAGGTTCTTGATGCAGTTTTTGAGCGGGTCCACCCATGCTCAGATCCAATTCACCGCTTACTTGGAGCATGCTATCCCGCATCATTTCAAAACTTAGCCTTTTTCGATTCATGGAGGACAACCACCGATTTTCAGGATCTTGGGGAGGGAGCGGTCTGGAACTTTGACGATAGGTTTTGGAGAGTACAATGTTTCGGATAATTTTTTTAATACTCCATCCGTCATTCCGAAATCGGATGGCGAGATGATCAAGCAACTCGGGATGGGTTGGATGCTCTCCCATCAATCCGAAATCGCTCGGAGTTCGGACTAACCCTTGATCAAATAAATGGCCCCATATCCGGTTTACCATCACTCGGGCAGTAAGTGGATTTTCAGGAGCGAGAATGGCGCGGGCCAATTCTAACCTCCCACTGCCTTGGCTAAAGTTTGTACGTTCTTTTCCTTTGGGTAGCAGAGCCACAGGGAATCGTCGGGGAACCCTTGGACCACGGGATCCGAAATTACCGCGCAACATGATTTGGGGATCCTGAATGTTTTCTTTGTCGACCAGTGACATCGCTCTTGGGGGGGCTCCGGGGTGGGTCGCCTCATGTTTGGCAACCTTGGCACGAAGTGAGTTTTTACGGTTTCGATCCTTGGTGTCGAAATATTTGTCTATTTCCTCCACTGCTAAGTTTACAGGGAAATCTCGGTGGGAAACCGCAGAAATTAAACCCTTCTTATCTTCAGTCGTTTGGGCTTCTTGGATGGCTTGAGCAAGGGATTCCGCATACCAGAGGATAACCTTGCCAAGACTGACCGGGCCTTCCGATTCGATTCTTTTTCGTAAAAAGGAGGGAAAAGTGGAAATATCAGTTTGCTTCCAACTCTCTAAATACTTGGATGAATCTTTGGCAGTGGTAAGCTGGACAAGGGGTTTGAGGAAGCTTTCTTTGGCTCGCTCTTTTGCTCTTAAATATCCTCGCCATCGGTTGGCAAGTTTAGGATAAAGCTTTCTCTTGGATGCCAATGCTTCAAAGTCATTTTGGTTCAGTGTTTTTCCTTCTAAAGTCGCTTCTAAATAGGTTTGAATGCCCTCTACAGACCTAACATATTCTAGCTTGGAGCGAATATGGTTATTCACCTCACCTTCGAGCTGATCCAGTTTCTTCTTAAAATCCAAATAGGAAGATGAGCTCAGGTCAGGACTTTCCAATAGCGGAAGTTCATCGGGTTGACTGGAAGCATTGAATACACCGTATAGGGAATAATAGTCTTCGGTCGGGATCGGGTCATGGAAATGATCATGACAGCGGGCACAGGCCACGGTGAATCCCATAAGGCCACGGGTGACGAGATCAATGCGGTCATCAATAATCAACTGGCGACGATTTAGAAACCTTGGGCCTACCGTTAAAAATCCGAGTGCAGCAAGATCTGGATGCTCGGGAGAGTCGGTCAAAAAGTCCGCTGCTAATTGCATGGTGATAAATTGATTGAAGGGGAGGTCCTGGTTGAGGGATCGAATGACCCAATCCCGGTAGGTATAGGCATACGGGAAATCCCGACTTTCTCCACCGGCAAGATAGCCTTTAGTATCAGCATAGCGGGCGACATCGAGCCAATGTCTTCCCCATTTTTCACCAAAGCGAGGGGATGCAAGTAGTTCATCAATCAAAATTGAGTAAGCTTTCGGGTTTTGATCCGTCGCAAATGCCTGAACTTTTCCGAAGCTTGGTTTGAGTCCGATTAGGTCATGATAAAGCCGGCGAATAAGGGTCTTTCGATTTGCAGGTCTGGCAAAGGTGAGGCCCCTTTTTTTTAATTGAGCATCCACAAAAATATCAATGGGATGACTGAATTTGGATTCGGGAATCAGAGGTTTAACCATGGATTGGAAGGCCCAATGATCCCTTGATTTTGCAAAGATTGCTTCCATGCCTGGTGTTTCCGCACAATGCAAAAAAGGCAGGGCAGTAAATGATAGGGCACCCACGAGGGCTCCAACCATAAATCGATGCTTACGAATCATTTTTTTATTTTGTAAAGCCATGGACTTGAGTCAATAAGAGCCCGATCTATTTGATCAAATAAATTTGGGGGATATCACCGCGTGCTTAAAAATCAATGACGATCTTGAGAGCCTGTTTTTCTCCTTTGGCAAGAGCAGTCATTACTGCGGGTGTCTCTTTGAGAGAACAGTGGCCTTCGATAAGAGTCTGGAGTTCCTCTTGGAACTGGGGAAGGATTTGGACCGCTTTCTCAAACGCTTTCAGTCCAAAACCATAGGTACCGACCAAGGAAATCTCCTTGGAAATTAAGTCCTGAAGGGGAAGCTCGACCTCTTTGGCCAGGTTACCAATTAAAAGGAGACAGCCTTTTTCCGCCACCATCTCAAACGCTTGGCCGAAAGAGGATTTGGTCCCTACTGCATCAATTATTAGATCAGGTTTAACTCCTAAGACTTCGATAGTTTTCTTTTCAACTTCGATTAAAGAGTCATCTTTTTCAATGGAAACAATTAGTCCTCCAAAGTCTTGGGCCCGTTTAAGTTTTTCAGGAATCAAATCAAGAACGGCAAGGTTTGAATATCCTAAAGATTTGGCAACTAGCAGGGTACAGAGTCCGATCGTACCTGAACCAATAATGGCAATATTTTGACCATGGATATTTTTTTGTTCCAACCGGTCAAAGCCGTGGAGTGCGACCGCAACGGGTTCAGCTAAAACACTCACCTCTGCGGGAATGTGCTCGGATGCGGGAATGGCATTGACAGCAGGAATGGCGAGGTATTCTGCCATGGCTCCTCGGGTTCCCAAATTTACTCCCACCACTCGCTTGTTTAAGAAACTGGAATCTCCTTCCTCGTCACTCGGTGTGTGTTCCGAAAGAACATTGAACACAGTCACCCGTTGTCCCACTTCTTTTTCGGTAACATCCTTGGCAACTTCTTCGATTCTCCCCACTATTTCATGACCCATTACCATACCAGGGGCACGCCTGCCACTCTCCCCGGTAAATCCATGCACATCACTGCCACAGATTCCAACGGATTCCATTTTGATCAAAACTTCACCCGCTTCAAGGGCAGGTCTGGGCAGGTTTTGCAGGGTCATTTTCCATGGCTCTTCAAAGATCAGTGCTCGCATATCATTCATATTTCGTTGTGTGTATCTTTAAACTTACTAAAATAATATTATGCAGGATCAATTACAAAGAGTAATCTTCTTTGATGGCGTTTGTGGTCTTTGTAACGCGTGGGTTGATTTTATTTTGAAACGGGACAGGGACGGCATTTTTTCCTTCGCCCCCTTACAAGGGAGCTATGCTAAGGAAATGGAACCAGTAGCAAGTGAGAATTTGAACACCATGATCTACCATGCATTCGGTCAGCGATATTACCGGACCGGAGCCATCCTAAGAATCCTTCGTGACCTCGGTGGCATTTGGTACCTAGCTTGGGTTTTCTGGTTTGTACCCTTTTTTATTCGGGATTTTTTTTATGGTCTCATTGCTAGGAATCGGTATCGGATTTTTGGGAAGAAAGAGAACTGTCGAATTCCCACCCCCGAGGAAAAAGTCAGGTTTTTGGATTAATGGGATTGAGGTTTCTTCCCACTCCATTCTAAAATTCGAACCTGATCATGATTCAACACTCCTTTCTCCTCTTTGCCCTTATTCTATCCGTTCCTCTCTCTGCTGCACCGAGCCGGGAAGCATTTGCTCTGGAAGAGCGAGCAGTGAGTGGAATTCCGATTGAAGCCTTTGAATTCGGAGATCAGAACCTGAAAATTGAATTATGGGCCCGTTCCCCGATGATCTTTTCTCCGGTAGCGATGGATTTTGATGCCAAGGGGCGGCTGTGGACCACCGAGGGAATTGATTACCAGAGAGGAATGAGAATCAAGGAGGGCCGATCAATCATCGTTCTGCAGGATAAGGACTGGGATGGCCAAGCGGACTCTTCTCATGTCTTTGTTACCGAAAAAGAAATCCGTCATGCCGCTCTTGGGATTGCCGTTTTTGACAACCGAATCGTGCTTTCTTCCACCCCTTCTATTATTGTTTACACCGATGTGAATCGGAATGCGATCTTTGATGAGGGAGTTGATAAAAGGGAAGTTTTCTTAACCGGGTTCCGCGATGCGAGCCATGATCACACCCTCCATGCGGTGGTCGGTGCTCCCAGTGGACAATGGCATTTTTCCTACGGCAACCGCGGAGCGGATATTAAGACCAAGGATGGAAGGCATCATATTTCCGGTTGTTATTACGGGTACAGTGACGGGATCGGGAAAGAGAGTTCGGACGGGGAGGTTTATGTAGGTGGCATGACCATGCGAGTCAACCCGGACGGTACCGGGCTAACCCCGACTGGCGAAAATATGCGTAATACACACGATATGTTCGTTTCTTCTTTTGGGGATATTTATCAGAGTGATAATGATGACCCTGCCCATGCCCGAATCAGTTGGGTGATGGAGCATGCCAATATGGGGTACGCGGACCTGACCGACGGGAGCCGGTCATGGGAGGAAGTCGCCAAGTCCTGGGAGGAGCCGGTTGGATGGAGCAAAGGGCTTCGTTTTTCCCGTTCCCACTGGCGGGAAAATTATCCGGGAGCATTTCCACCGGGCACGATTTACGGTGCCGGTTCACCCACTGGAAATGTTCTGATTGAGGATGACACCCTTGGGTTGGCCGGTACTTACCTCGTGGCCTGTATGGTGCGTAAGGAAGTGATGGCGGTAACCCCAAAATGGAAAGATGCCCAAATTGAAATCGGTGATCACCGACCATTCATTCGTTTGAAGAGAGACCGGAAGGGCGAATTTTTTCTTCCCACCGACCTTGCTTTGGCCCCGGACGGTTCCCTATTCCTTTCTGATTTTTACAATGACACCAGCCGGGGAACTAATCAAGTGAGCGGAAGCATATACCGAATTACGCGAAAGGATCAGAAACCGCTCGTGCTTCCCCAGGTAAATTTTTCCACCACTTCGGAATTGGTTCAGGCTATGAAGAACCCGGCCGTTAATATTCGCACTCATGCCGCTCATCTACTGACAAAAAAAGGAAAGGAAGTTTTCGAGCCCGTTGATGAATTTCTTAAAGAAGTCGCGGGTGATACCGTTCTCCAGTCCCGTGCCCTATGGGTCCTTGGACAAATTGGAAAAAAAGGAAAACAGCAAGTGGCAAAATATCTTGAGGATACAAAAAATGAAAAATTGCAGGTGGTGGCTTACCGGGCTCTTCGACATGCTGATCCTATGGGCACTCTTGCTCGTGCGAAAGATTATGCCGACTCCAAGAATTTATTTTTGCGAAGAGAGATAGCACTCAGCCTCCGAGGGGTTGCTTTTGAGGATTGTCGTTCCATTCTTGAAAGCCTGATTGACGGATACGATGGGATAAACCGTTTTTATCTCGAGGCCTTGGGGGTTGCTTTTCATGGTAAGGAAGAGCGAGTCTACGACGAAATCGTGGCCAAGCATTTTCCCAAGCCATCCAGTTGGGCATGGAAAGCCAAGAATCTCGCCTGGAGACTGCATACACCCGAGGCAATTCTCGACCTCGACCTTTGTATTCGTGCTCAAAAACCGCCGGTGGATGAATTTCGTCTGCTCGCCATGGCCTTTGCCAGTTTTCGAAGCGATGAGGAAAGAAAGGATCGGGTTGACAGTTTAAAGGCTATCGCTCAATTATCCGAATTTTCAGCTGAGTACTATCAGGTCACAATCGAAGAGATTGTGGAAAAAGACCTCAATGACCTTAAGGGAGAACTGATGGAGACCAGCTACCTCATTCCCGAGCAACTCAGTCAACTCACCAAGGTTTCCAAACCAAATGAAATTGCTCAGTTGAAAGGAGATGCCATCCGGGGAAAGGCGGTGGCGGCAAAATGTTATCTCTGCCATAAAATTGAGGGGATTGGGGTTGGGTTCGGTCCAAACCTAACTCACTGGGGGAAGGAGCGTACCGTTGAGGAGATTGTTCGAGAGATCGTTTATCCGGATGAAAAACTCGCTCACGGGTATGACAAGCCCGTCCGTCTGGTTTCTAGAAAGACCGGAGAGACCGCAGAGGGCTTACTTTCGAATTACAGTTGGCATGCGGGTTCCCTGAAACTCAAAGTTCTGGGCGGGCAAACACGCAAGATTTTGTTTCGCCGGGCAGGGGCCAAAATTGAATATTTGAAGGAGTCGTGGATGCCTTCTGCCTCCGAGATGGGGATGTCTGATCAGGATCTAGCTGACTTGGCGGTTTACATGCAATCCACCGGTTCAGGGGATAAAGATTCCACTTCTGCAGATTCTGGTGAACCCGTTCCCCCGACCGGAAATGAGCCGGGATGGAAGGTGGTTACTGGGGATGACTTCGTCAATGTGAACTGCTTTCCTGATACCTGGCACTGGGAAGGCGGACACGCATACTGCACCGGAAAGCCGACCGGAGTCATACGGTACCGAAAACCCCTTGAAAACTTTGAACTCATGCTCGAATGGATGCACAAAAAGAATGCGGGGAATTCGGGCGTCTTTATTTGGGCAACCCCGCAAAGTATTTCCAAATTAGCGGCCGGGCACGGTCGCCTGCCTCACGGCATTGAGGTTCAGGTCCTTGACCTTGGGTATGCCGAGCAATACACAAAACGGCACAAAAAACCGGCCGACTGGTTTACCAGCCATGGAGATGTTTTTCCGGTGGGTCCGGTTAAGATGAGTCCCTTCCCTCCGGTTGCACCCAATGGCAAGCGCAGTTTTCCTAGCAAAGAAACCACCAAGGGGATACATCAATGGAATCATTATTATGTTCGCGCGGTCGATGGTGAGGTCCGCCTTTGGGTCAACGGGGAAGAGGTCTCAGGTGGGGATGGAATTGAACCGGCTTCCGGATATCTTTGCCTAGAGTCCGAGGGGGCACCCGTTGAATTTCGAAACATCCGACTGCGCCCACTTTCCACCTTCGAGGATGCTTCCGAAATTCCTGCTTTCGTACCACCAACTCCAGTCAAACTGAACGGTCATCCTGCCTTGGGTGTTTGGAAGTATCTTAATGGATACACCCGGGAGGTTGGGGAAGACGGGCTAGTTACCCTACGTCTTGGAAAAGAATTGATATGGAAACGACGTTGTATCTCTAAGTCCGAAAATGAATTCGTACTGGATGGCAACCTGGTGCACAAACTGATTGGGGACACCCTTGATATCGAGGGGAAATACCAGGCAGTTCGGGAATAAGTTGATTACCTAGAGGTGGAGACGGCTTCCGCATACTCCAATTCTCCGGTGTTTCCGTTGTAGTATTGAAAGACCACCTGGGGATGGGGGTAAGCAACCCAGCGCTCATCTCCTAGTTTCTTGGGCATATTGAAGACATTATTGATTTGGACCACCGCGTAGTAGGGATAGAGACGTTCCAAGCGTTCCAAGTCAGGCAGAATGTAGGAGCTCCAGCGAATGTCGCATTCCCGGGGGCCGAATTTGAACCTGCCTGTGGGTGGTCGGTCCATTTCATCATTTTTGGGCACATGGTTGACACTGTTATGGGGACCGCAGCAAAATTCCCAGACATTTTCCGTAATTTTGATCGCGAAGCTGTTATGCAGGTCACCAGTCATAACAAAGACTTTTTTCCCCATTTTTTCCCATTCATTGATCAGTATTTCTCTTTCGTCGAAAAAAGCAGTCCAAGCCTCCTCCTTATTGGCCGCCGCTTCGAACCCGCCGGCTCCGCTGTGAGGAATCATGAAGGGTACCGTGGAAATGACAAAAAAGAATTCGGCATCACTTTCCCTCATTGATTTCAGTAACCAATCGCGTTGAGTTTTACCAAGCATGGAGAGCCCTTTCTTTCCTCGGTCTGAGGTGTCATGCATGTCTCGGGATCCACGGGTATCGAGCAGAAAGTATTCACAGTTACTAACCTTGAAACTGGCATAACTCCGACGACCGATGGAATAAGTTACCTCATCAGATACTTTGGCCGGCATGTGTAGCTGGAGCGTATTCTTGTCGACCACCTTTTCAATATCATAGACATAGGAATTGGGATGACCGAGGGAGAGGTCATCATAAGTGAGATCATTGACTCCTGCCTGCGGAGTATTCCAATGAACATGGAGGTTCAACATCTCATCGAGGGGAAGCTTGGAAAAGTCGGTGGATAGATCACTCAGCAAATTGCTGTCTTTTTTCATCTGGCCTCGACCGAAATGAACGGGGTGGTCGAAAGCAACAGGATTGGCCCAGCCAAGGTAATCATAAAAAGCTTGGGTGCCGACATCCCGGAAGACCGCTCGGCGGTCGCGGCGACCAGCGGTGGCAGCACCCCAGATATCGTTGACCAATTCATGGTCATCAAAAGTGAAATAGCTTGGGACATTTCGATGCCATTGGGACAGTGAGATTCCCCGACTTAAATATAGCCTGTAATTTTCCCAGACCCCCACAACCGTGGGCATGAGGTTGACCACCGGAGGGATTTCTTCGATTCCCGCACGCAAGCGCCATGCTTCCACTGGATATTCCCGTAATTCCTCGTAGAGCCAGTCCCCATTCATGATATGAAAATGGGTTTTATCTGCCCAGTCCTGATTCAGGTTTTCATAGGTCTTGGAACGGTGCCCGTTTCCATGCCTTGGGTTTTGATTGGCACAAGATCCAATCTGGAAGCGGAAATTAAAGAGTCCCTCTGGATTATGTTCTTTATTCCGGGTTTGTTCAGCACTGGGTAGGGTGAGGAATGAACCGGGTAGGCCATGAGGGCGGCCGTTGACCTGGATTTGATAGTGATAACGCTGATCGGGAGATAGGTTTTCAAGGGTTGCATACCCGGTGTTGTCATTCTCAATTTTGGTATCAGCAGGCTTGGAAATCAGGTCGAGTTTAGCTTCCTCGGTTCCGTACAGCACTTGGAATTCTCCTGAGTCAGAAGTCCGAGCCCAGACTCGGATCGAAGAAGAGGTCGGGTGACCCAGCATCGGACCATGGGTTAATCTGATCGGATCACGGGCAGCCCATGAAAATTGGAATAGTAAAAGAAAATAGAGTATAGGAACGATCTTGGTCATGCGATTAAGTTTATTTTTTCAGGTGAGTGATCAGAAAGGAAGTGGTATCCGTGTGCTTGGTCTTGGGTCCATTTGGGTAATACAACTTGCATTTCACTCTGTTTGCAATGCAGTGTTGCTGTAATTTGAGACCAAGGTCGGAAATAGGAGTAGTTTTTTGAATAACACTTACCAATAATCAAGCACGTTTCGCTCATGTTTTCCATACCTGATTTCGGATTGATCAGGCTTGGGCACATTAGGGCTGTAGGTGGGTAATATGCTTTTTGAAAAGCCGAGCTGAAAGAGAAAAAAGATAAAAAGATAAAAGGGAATTTTCATGAACCGGATGATTGAAAATAGATCCTCATACATTTCGAATAAGATGAATATGTCCAAGAAAAAAATAGACTTCTACTTTTTTTGCTTTGTTTATTTGCCCAGTTTTTACCTTATTCTCAAGGCCAATGATCCTTGCCTCAATCTGGTTGACTTTGGAACGAGAAAAAATTTGGAAACGGGTGAAAGTTGAGAATTTTCTTATTGCAAGTTTGATGCAATAATTCATTCTAAAACTTTGTGATACTTTTTTATAAGATTCTTGCTATTGCTTGTTTTTTGCTTGTTGGTACTCTTACATTATCCAGCATAAGCCCGGACCTGCACTCCGATGTTTTTCATCAGGGCGGTAAGTGTACGCATCATGGAGGTATTGGCTCATGTGGTGCCGATCAAAAACAGGGAGATGACAGCGACAAAGATGAGAATTCCTGTGCGGTGGTTCTTTTGGGCCAGGGAGTTGAGGAGTACGGATATTTTCAAATTTCTTCCTATTCTGAGTTAAGCAAAAATTTTGAATTCACTCCGAAACATTGGATTTGGACTTCATTTAAACATGATTCATTTGGTGCCCGGGACCCCCCAAAGACTGTTTAAATTTTAATTGCTTTGCAGACCCACGAAAAATCCCGCGTCTGCTTCTTTGCTACCTTTACAGTTTCACTTTTAGACCCTGCTGAAAACTCGCTTTACAACCTTAATTTGCTCATAACTTTTAACCCGAACCAAACAAAACAAACCAATGAAATACAAAATTCTAACTTTCTTTCTTTCCGCTTCTTTGGGCTTTGCCCAAAAGGAAGCCGCGGACAAGACTATTGCCGAGCTGGAGGCTCTGACGATCGAATCCACCCCGATTGACTCCGTGACCCAATCTTGGAGCTCTATTTCCGGTGATGAGCTCGATAACGCCAAAGGACTTACCATTGCTGATAGTTTGTCAGATATTCCCGGCGTAAGCCAAACTACCTTTGGACCAACTGCCAACCGTCCAGTGATTCGTGGAGCGGATAAATTCCGGTTGCGTATGCTACAAAACGGTACCGATACCTTCGGTGTGTCGGCTCAATCCGAAGACCATGCTGTACCGATTGATCCTTTGATGGTCGATCGCATTGAAGTACTTCGCGGTTCCTCTGCTCTTTTGTACGGGGGTAGTGCGATTGGCGGAGTGGTTAATGTAATCGACCGCAGTATCCCAACCAGTCCCTATGATTCTACCGGTGCGTCGATTCTTTCGAGCTACAGCAGCGTGAATGAAGGATTGAGTTATGGAGTCATTGCCTTTGGAAGCTCGGATAAACTTAGTTTTCAAATCAATGGTTTGAAAAGGGATTATGAGGATTACGACACTCCTACCTTTTACACCGAAGATCATCACGATCCGACAGCTGATCCCGAGGGTCCATTTAATTCAGTTGCCAACAGCCACAGCGACAGTACCTCTTTTGGATTCGGAGCTTCCTACATGCTGGACTCTGGATTTGCTGGTTTCAGTTTTTCCTCTTTCGAAAATGATTATGGAGTACCCGGAGAACATGCCGAAAGTGATACCTTGATTGAAATGGAAAGCGATCGTTTTGAATTCCGGTCCGAAATTGATGTCTCAAACTCGGATTTACTAACCGGAATCGATTTGAACATAGGGTATGGTGATTACCAACACAGCGAAAGTGGCTATGAAGAAGAAGGCGGTGTCACAGAATGGCACACCCATGTTACCTACTTGCGTGAGGGATATGAAGGCAGAATTGCCTTCAAACACGAAATTGGAGAATTAAGTGGTGTCTTTGGTGTACACGGCCTTTTTGATGAGTTCAAAATTGTGGGAGAAGAAAGTATCTTAGGAGGTTCTCTACAGGATTGGAATGTACCTGATGATAATACTACCGTTGCCTCTCCGAATGCAAATCCAGCAATAACCAACGAGGATTCAAGCAGAATTGCTCTCTTTTTGATTGAGCAATATGACTTGAATGAAGATACCACCTTGAATGCTGGTATTCGCTGGGAGCAAATTGATCGTAAATACGAAGCTACTGAAAATATTGATGATGATGATTCCACCTTTAGTGCTAGTGCTGGAATTTCTAAGGATTTGAGCGAGCTTTGGAATCTTAGTGGTAATGTAAGCTACTCCGAGCGTACACCAGACACGGCTGAATTATACTCGGATGGAGCACACCATGCTACCGAGGCGTATGAAATTGGAAACCCCAACCTCGAAAATGAATCTGCCGTCGGATTGGAGATCGTTGTCCGAAAAACCGTGGGTAAAGTGACCGGTCAGTTTTCTGCTTTTCATACCAAATACAATGACTATATCTTTCTAGAGCATACGGAAAATGAAAGGGACTCAGAAGGTATTTTGGCAAATACAACCAATTATAGTGCTTCTGATGGTTTCCCAACTGGTACCGAGGGCCTTGAAGAAAAAGCATATGAAGCGGTCGATGCTGAATTTCAAGGAATTGAATTTGAAATTGATTGGCTTGCCATGGAAAATCCCGGTTGGGACCTCTTGTTGTCCTTTTATGGGGATACCCTACGAGGAGAGAACAAAACAGAAGGTGGGAACTTGCCCCGAATTCCCGCTGCCAGGCTTGGGTTTGGGTTTGAAGTTATGCAGGAAAAGCTCGATTTTGGTCTGAAACTTACCCGTTCCATGGAGCAGGATAATTTAGGGGATGATGAAGAAATAACCCCTGCCTTTTCTTTGCTTAATGCTTTCGCTTCCTACGATGTAAGCCTCGGAGATTCCGCGGGCGAGTTATTCGTAAGGGGAACTAACTTGACCGACGAATTGGCTTACAACCATGCTTCGGTTCTGAAGCAGTATGCTCCCCTTCCGGGTCGTAGCGTCGAAATTGGTCTGAAGTTTGATTTCTAAGGATAAAGAACTTAGTTTTTAATCCATTCTTTCCAGGAACCCTCGATCACTTTGTGATCGGGGGTTCCGTCGTATGTGAGGTAGCGAAATTTTGAAATGTAGGGCGTATCCGGCTCGATGGAGAAAGGTTTTTCGACCATGGGTGCATAGACGAAATAAGGCATTTTCGGGTGTAACCTGACCCACTGGGGGAACCGAAAATTATCCGGATGGTTCATCACCACCACGCCACAGTCTTGACCATCGACCGGGCCATGCATGGTGACCCATCGAGGTCTTGTATGGTTGCCGTTCTCTTGGCTCTTTCCCTCCGAGGTGATCATTTTACCCAATGGTTTCCCATCTGCTCCGGTTTCGATCCACTGCTTATTTCCCCGAATCGCCATGCCTCCATAGTGATATTTTTCAATCAGCAATGGATCCTGGGTTGCACAGGTCTGGGTCGAGATCAGGTCGAATTGAAAATAAGTTGTTTGCTTCTTAGGAACTCTAATTTCCCAATTTTCCTTGAGGATCACCATGTCTGAATCCTTTCCGCTGGTAAAGATTTGTTCGAATTGGAGAGAGAAGAAGCTAGGATGATCTCGTTTTTCGAGAAAGCGATGAAAACGGATGTCTCCAAGTTTCTTCTTCTGATTCCAGAATTCGGTGGGCTGGTCCCGAAAGCTTGACTTGGTCCAGGCAAAAAACAATCCGTGTTGATGAGGGTGATCGGGGGCATAGTCCCCGGTAATGATTTTACCCGATGGAGAATAAAGGGGATGAAGGTATCCGGTACGGGAAAAATGGGGTTCGTGTTTCTCTGCCTCCCTGGATGGCTTGGTAAGATAACTAAAAATTGGTCTTCCATCGAAAGTGCGGACATTGATTGAATCATCTCTTTCAATAACGAGATCGTAGGCAGCTTTCGAATCTGAAAACAAAGATGGTAGAAAAAGAGTTGGTAAGAGGAAAAGGATTAGTGGTTTCATTCGAATAAGTTTGGACGGAAGCAAATCATTGAGATAAATGAATTGGATGAGCAAGGGAATCGTTTTCGTAAGTACGACACTATTGGTTGTGCTTGGCTTTTTAGCTTGGTTGTTTTGGCCCAGCGACGAGGAACAAATCGAGGCCCTGTTTGATGAACTAAGCGAAGTGGCCTCTAAAACCGAAGATGCATCCACTCTTTCGGATGCCATGGTGGTGAAGGATTTCAAGCAGTTATTTGCTCCCGAGGTAAAGATCTCGATTCGGAGCAAGGCACGAATTGCCGGGGAGCATACCAACCAGGGCTTGGCTCAACTCTATGCACGTTTACGGGTGGCTTCGAGCAGGATGGAATTGCGTTGTGAGCAATTGCAAATCTTATCGACCGAAAAGGAGAAAGCTTTGGTTGCAGTTAAATTTTTTGCGAGTTGGAGGGGGAAGGGGGGAAATATAGTCAGGGAGGATGCTCATTCCGAAGTTAAACTCGAAAAAGTGGATGGTGATTGGACCATCAGGGAAATCCATTACCTAAAGAATTAAGGAAAGTTTTATCTACTGTACCTTCAATTCCTGATCGTTCCGATCAACCCCTGAAAAAGAGTGAAATTAAAGTTTCCGTCTCCTAAAGAGCTCATTCTTTTAATCCAGAATCCATTTCTTCCGCCGTTTCATTCCACGATCAGTTTGCCCTGCATTACCTGCCAATGACCCGGGAAGGTACAGAGGTAAGGATAGCTTCCGGGTTTTCGGGGTGAGCGGAAATATATCACATAGGAATTTCCACTTTGAAGAACCGGAGAAAGCGCAATCACCCCCTTGTCTTCGGGGACATAGTGTTTGTCCACCCCTTTTGGAGAAGCCGCTAGTTTCATGGATTCTTCTCCAATGGAGGATAAACGATCCGGTTCAACCACAACCACATTGTGAGGCATACTGGGATCGAGGTTACGAAAGGTCAGTGCGACCTTGGCTCCCGCCTTAACCCGCAATTCTTTTTGGGCGTATTGCAGACCGGCGATGGCATCCAATTCGATTCGTTCAATCGCGTCCAAGACCTGCTCGTCGCCGACGATCTTGGACTGGGCTTCCTGAGCAAGCAGCCTAGGGTCCACCGGACTTTCTTCGGCGTGTGGGAAGTCATTCCAGCTTTCCTTGGCAATTTCTCGATAGCCCGGAAAATCGGTAAATTCCTCACCCTGATGAAAAATGGAGTAATAGAGATCGGGAGCGAAAGGTCGGCCGTCTCGGGTCTTTAATTCCAGATGAAGATGAAACTGCATCACCGGATGGAGTTGTGGGATTTCCACAAAGATGGACTTACCGTCCTTCAAGGCATGGAGGGAACGAATTTCTACCGTATCGTGTCCGGTGATTCCCGGATTCCGTACGGAATATTCAGGAGAACCATAAGCTTCGCTGTGCAAGTAGTTCCACTGAGCGGCAAAAGCCTTTTTTGAATCCAGGGAGCGTGGATCGATGGATTCGTTGAATCGAAGAATAAATCCGTTCCTTCGAGTTTCCACCAACTCAGGAAAAAGCATTTCACCCCCGGTCCATCGAATTCTTTGGAGGCTGCCGTCTTCCCGGGCATAGCTTTGCCACCCGTCCGTGCCCACGATGTACAAGTGTCCGTCTTTGGAACTGAACGATCCACGATGAGCACCGGAAAGAAATTCTCCGGGCAGGGGAACCACTCCTCCTTGCACCCGACCAGTATCAAATTCTTCACGAAGCACCAAGTAGTGCTGGCAGTAACCAAAAGATGTGCCGATCATCCCACCGGCGAGCGGACCAAATCTTTGATCCTTGGGAATGAAAAGGATATCACCGGAGGAATTGTCGATTCCCCGGGGAAGGAAACAAAGAGGCATCCGGTAGCCATGTTTTCCAAATTCAGGCTTGGGTCCAAAGAAGCCATGGTAGCTTCCATTTCCCACTTCAAAGATTCCCGATGCCGGTTGCCAAGTACCTTCCTGAGGCATCGCGAAGACAATCGAACCATCGGGAGACACTCCGGTGCCATTGCAACCCCGCAGACCGGTGGCGATCGCTTCGGGTTTGGAGCCGGGTGTGTAGCGGGTCATCCCGAACTGCATAGAACGAGTAAACCAGTAGAAACGGCCCTGGTTGTCCAGATGCAGAGTGAGGGCGAAACTGTTGCCCCGTGCGGTGGGGAAATTATTGGTTAGGCACTCATAGAAATCAGCCTCCCCGTCATCATTTGTATCATGAAGTCGTGTTAATTGATCCCTTCCGATGACATGGATTTGATCATCTTTGACAACCAGACCGAGCGGTTGATTGAGCCCACTGGCGAACCTTTTCCAAACCAAGCGATTGAGGGTGTCATCGACTCCATCCACAATCCAAACATCTCCCATCAGGGTACAGACCGCAATGCGTCCGTCGGAGAGAGTTCCAACTCCCCCAATTCTCATCGGTGTTTTGAATGGATTCAGATCCCGATAGGGAACGGTAAGGGTATCAATCACATAGGGAGAATCGGGCAGGGGTTTGCCCCGTTTGCCTTGGGTGATGACAGATTTGTCAGACCATCGGGTCGAACCGGCTTGGAGGAGTTCTTTCGAGGTCATGGATGATTCGTGAATCAAGTCCTTTCCAGTGAAGGCCACTCCATTAGGGATTCTTCCCTGGATCAACCGGTGATAGGTGAGCTCTTCCTTTCCGTCGACCCAGTCGAAAATTTTTACCTTTCCTATGCGATAGTGAAAGATGATCCCGTGTTTGGTTTTATAAAATCCGAGGTATTTGGTTTTCATCTCTTGGGGAAGTTTCCATTTTCCCGCTTTGAACCCTTGCACTTTTTTTCCCTTGGCTGTAACTCCGGAAGTGATGCCATAGCGTCGGGCGCTCCATTCGGGTAGTCCCCCTTCCCAGGCGTCCACAAAGCAAAGTTTTTCTGGGTCAAAGACTGCGGTATACTTGCCTGCTCGAACCGATACGCCCTTATTGGCCCAGCCCTGGGCATGATTGGTTGCCTGCATCAGGACTCCGCCAAAGTCGATTTCATTGAGGCGATCGTCCACATTATCGGATTCCGGGTTTTGGCCCCAGTGCCCCCAACCGCCTCCGTCCAAACCCGGGAATGGATTGAGCATACCTGAATAATTCCGATCCTCACTGGCGATAAACTCCTTAGCCTGTTTAAGATAAAAGTCACGCAAACGGTTTTGAGGAAAGGGAAGAGTTTTGTTCTTTCCGCTTACTCGACTTACCGGCTGGGCTGTTTTCTCAACTGCTACGCATTCGCCGCTCAATGAAAGGACAGCTGTCGAAAGAATAACCAGCAACTTATCCATGGATGTACCTATGCTATCGGGTAACCAAGTCCGACATTCTTGGGTCCCAGGCAAGAGACGCGACTTTCTTAAGGTCGCCGTCCATTGAAATTCGGTAAGCGGTGAGGCTGGCTCCGTTGGTTGCAGTTACCAGGAGGAACTTTCCATCTGGGGAAAGGGTCAAACCCCAGGGAATCTTATCGGCCTCGGTCAGACCCAAAAACTCCGCCTTGCCATCTTCCAGTACTCGATAACGGGAGATACGATCAAAGTCCTGGCGGTGTCCGCGCAAGCCGGCAAAGAGAAATTTTCCGTCCGGGGTGATCAGGAGATCGGAAGCACTAAGCCCGATCTTGGACATGCCGGGTGGTAATATACTTATATCCTGTTCGACTTTAAGCTGTCCGTTGGCTTCCCGTCGGTAGGAGGAGAGGCCGATGCCCTGTTCGTTGCTAAAGTATACCATCGGCAGGGTGGGGTGGTAGGCCATATGGCGGGGTCCAGACCCCAGCGGAGGCTTTGCGTCTTTAGGTTCGAGTGGCTTGACCTTACCGGTCTTTCCGTCGTAAGTGTACTGCAGAAGGGCGAGGTTTTCCTTCACATAAGGTATATAGACATTCTTTCCGTCTGGGGGGAGAAGTATGCAATGGGCCTGCTGTTTTCCTTCATCGATGGTGGTCACCGCTTTCCCGGGGATTCCTTCCTCGTCAAGGGGATAGACATTGAGCCGACCGTTTCCGTAGCTCACTCCCAGAATGTGCTTATTTTTCTTATCCAGGCTCAGGTAGCAAGCTCCGTCATTAAAGTTGATATTATGATGTTTTTGGTAGGAACCATCTTTGTTTAAGAACACGACTGCTCCAGGTACTTTCCCAGGATCGCCACCTGTGGCGGTGACATAAAGAAGAGGCTTGCCAGGATGAGCAGTGATAACCCGACCAGAGAAGCCGAGAGCCACTTTTTGGGAAACCTTTAGCTTGAGGCTTTCTCGCTGGGGAGTCGCCTGGACAATCCAGAGCGTGTTCTCCTTCGAGCTTGGAGAATAGACATGAAAGGCTTTACCAAGAAGATTTAAATGAAAACAAGCAAGAAGGGACAATAGCGTTAGGGTTCGATTCATGGGTTAAGGATTATTTCCTAATGGCTCGAAATCAACTGAAAATCTTGATTTCGGATTAAAATCTTACCTACTTAATTACAGTGAAGCTTAACCATCTATCTTCAGTAATCTGAAATCTGCTTTTCTTTGGTAATCAAAGTGGTTTTCGAAGGGTCTGAAAGAGATGGGTTAGATGTGCTTTTGAGTTTGTTCTCCTTTCGCCGTGAGAGTAGGTATATGAACACGATTTTAAAGAAGACAGAATATAGATGAAAACCATTGCTCATTTTGGAACGCTAATGGAGGCGGAGCTACTTAAGCTCAAGCTGGCATCCTTTGGAATTGATGCCTTTATTCCCGATGAGCTCACGGCGGGAGTGGCCCCGCATATCTTTGCAACCCGGTCGGGTATTCGCCTGCAGGTTGCGGAGAAAGATGTTGAAAGTGCCCAGGCTGCGATGCAGAGTGAAATTGATCCTCTCACCGATAATTTTTCAACTGAGGGAGAGTAAAGGGACCAGGAAATTAATTTATGAAGGTTTGGTGCATTCATGGATCGATGCAGACTCCATCGGTCTGGTCCTTTTTACAGGAAGAATTTTATTGGTCGGGCGAACCCGTATTGGTTGAAGCGGTTGATCTTTATCAGGATTCAGCTGATGGATTTGAGGAATGGTCGGCCAGTTTTTGTAAAAAAGTAAAGGCTGAATCGGGGGATGAGAAACCTTTACTTTTAGGATATTCTCTCGGTGGTAGGCTTGCTATGCATGCATGCATCGATTCCCCCGAATTTTGGAGTGGTGTAATCCTAGTATCCGCGGATCCTTGCTCTTACGGTAAAGAGGAGAAGGAACTTCAGTTGCAGAAAGATTTTGAGTGGGCCCAAAGGTTTAAAGTGGAAAACATGGAGAAATTATTGATTGAATGGGATAAGTCTCCAGTTTTTGGTCAAAGCCCCATCCTAGCTCCTAGGAATTTGGCAGAATTAGATCCTGAAATAATCAGTCAATGTTTCACTACCTATTCGAAAGGAAAGCAGGTGGATTTACTGCCCTTGCTTAGCAGCCAAAACAATCCTCCCATCCTTTATATTTCAGGAGCGGACGATGAAAAGTATTCCAAGATTGGAGAAAGCCTTGCTTTTGCCTGTCCGCAAGTTAATCATGAAGTCATAGCGGGAGCTGGACACCGTGTGCCATGGGAAAATAAAAATGATTTCGTAGAAGTGGTGAATCAATTTATTGTCTCCTTATCACTCCGTTCCCGATGAGCGATTCTATGAAGATACGGTGCAGTTGGCCGAAAAATGACAGGACTTACATTCAATACCATGATCGGGAATGGGGGGTTCCAGTTTATGACGATCGGGAATTGTTTGAAAAGCTTATACTCGACGGGGCACAGGCTGGTTTGAGCTGGATCACTATTCTGAAACGGCAGGCAAATTATAAAAAAGCCTATGATCAATTTAATCCCCTTAAAATGGCAAATTGGACGGACCAGAAAATTGAAACTTTACTCAACGATTCCGGAATCATTCGCAACCGACTAAAAATTCTCGCCGCGAAGAAAAACGCCCGGGCTTATTTGGATTTGGTTCAGGAAAAAGGAAACTTTTCAGAATTCATTTGGTCTTTCGTTGATCAGGAGCCAATTACCAATTCCAGGAAGAGTTGGGAAGGGACTCCTGCGACTACGAAAGAATCTGAAAGAATGAGTAAAGAGCTGAAAGCAAGAGGATTTCAGTTTGTCGGGCCTACGATTTGTTATGCCTTTATGCAGGCGGTTGGGATGGTCAATGACCACTTAGTTTCATGTTTCAGGTATGATGAAATAAGGGAAAGTGCTTTATGAAATGAATCGATCCCCTGACCCCAAAGTTAGGAATACTTTCCATTTCCTATTTGCGAAAGGTTCCGGACGAAAGTCTCCTTTCCTGAATTATAACGCAATTAACATTCAGTGCTTGTCAAAAGCAGATTGTCCGTTTTCGTATATGGTAGTTTCAATTTTTAATAAGCTAATCTGAAACCACAATGAATAAGCCAAAAACTACTCTCGAATCTTCCATTTCACGAAGACATTTTATTTCGAACTCCGGTAAATTTGCAACCGGAAGTGCACTGGCCGGAATCTCCATACCCATGGTGCATGGTAAAAGTTCCAGTGAATCTAAACGAGCACTCTTAATTACCGGAGGATGTTGTCATGATTATGACAGGCAAAAAGATATTCTTAGTGAAGGAATTAGCGAGCGGGTGCCCACCAAGTGGGATATCTTTTTCGAGATGGATGAGAAAAAAAGTAAGGCAAGGCTAAGTAAGCCGGGATGGGCTGACGGATATGATTACATTGTGTATAATCATTGTTTCGCCCACGAGAAAGATGGTGCATTTGTTAAATCAATAACCGATATTCACAAGGCAGGTAAACCTGCAATTGCTCTTCACTGTGCGATGCATTCCTACCATTGGAGCATTCCAGCGGAGGAAGGACAAAAGAAAGCGTGGCCTGATATGTTGGGTGCAAGCTCCAAAGGACACGGGCCTAAGGCTCCAATCAAGATCAATAAAGTTAAAAAGCATGCGGATCACACAATCATGAAGGACATGCCAGATGGATGGATGACACCTGAAGGTGAGCTTTACAATGTTCAGCAAGTTTATGAAGGCACTACTGTTTTAGCCTATGGAGATAATGGAAAAGATAAAAAACCTAATGAACCGCAGGCTTGTGTCTGGGTTAATACCCATGGAAAAGGAAAAGTTTTTGCCACAACTGTCGGTCATCATAATTCAACCATGTCGACCAAGGAATACTTGGACATGCTGGGTAACGCGGTACGCTGGGTAACCGCAAAAAAGGAAGCTATTTGAACACTAGTCCCGAAAGCGGGTTTTTGACTTCTTCTTAAAGTCTTTTCCTCCCCAAAACTTTCTACTTTTTCCAAATCCCTTCTTGGACTTGCCACCCTTTCCTCCCGGGCGGGGTCGACCTTTGTCGACTGAAATATTCATCTGATGGCCTTGGACCCAAACTGTTTTTAAAGCCTCAAAGATTTCCTTGGGCATGTCTTTAGGCAGATCGATAAAAGTATGATCCTTAAACATCCGGATCTTTCCCATGTTTTGAGGATCTAGTCCAACTTCATTGGCGATGGCACCGACAATATCACCCTTCTGGACTCCATGATATTCGCCTACTTCCAGTCGATAACTTTGAAGGTTGCCATCGCGTTCGGATCGATCCCCACCCCTTGAAGAATCTCTACGGTTAGGTTGGTCTCGATCCTGACGATCCTCTCTTCTTGGTTTGCGGGAGCTGGAAGTGGGCATATTTTCATACCTCAATGCTTTTTTTCCCGCCTCCAGAAAAGCGAGGGCGGCAGCGACCTCAAGGGTATCCTTACCAGATTCCTCAAGGTATCTCTGGAGAGCTTTGCGGTAATCGTCTAAATCTCCCTTCATGCCTTGTTCGATTTTATTAAAGAATTCCTCTTCCTTACGCTCATTCATTTCTTCCAGTGTCGGAAAGACATATTGATCGCAGGGAACTTTCAGGGTTCGCTCGATCGCATTGAGCATCCTCATTTCCTTATTGGTAACAAAAATGATGGCATCCCCTTCACGACCGGCACGACCCGTTCGACCAATTCGGTGGGTGTAAGATTCGAGATCGAAAGGAGCATCATAATTAAGCACATGGGAAATGCGATCGACATCCAATCCTCGGGCTGCGACATCGGTGGCAACTAGGACACTTATTTTCCCTCTCTTCAAGCGGTCCACGGTTTTTTCGCGAAGGTTTTGAGGCATATCTCCATT